>CAYFWA010000197.1:1559-6298 GCA_964346625.1 uncultured Myxococcales bacterium | reverse complement strand
GCATCGAGCCGGCATCGAGCCGGCATCGAGCCGGCCGGTGAAAAATTCGATCACCCGCGCGCGGGCGCCGGCAGGTCGCGGTGAGAAGACGAGCCCCCCCCGCTCCTTGCCGGCCGCCCGGCGCGCTTCTTTGTTCCCCTGTGGAGAACATCCGGGGGCGAGCCCAACCCCTTTTTCGTGTGCTGAGGCCCCGCTGCCTTGCAGCGGGTCTCTCCCTTGGTCAGCGGTGTGCGGGGTGGGCCCGCTCGCGAAGGAGGGATGCATGCTCTTGGCCGACCTGTTCATCGCCCTGCTCGTGTCGTTGCTGCTAGCGCTGCTTTTTGCCGGGCTGTTCCGGCGCCCGGGCCCCTGGGGTGGATTCCCTTGGTTTTTCCTGGTGCTGCTGCTGGCCACCTGGGCGGGAGGCGTGTGGCTGCGGGCGCCAGGCTCTCCCTATGTGCTCACCTATTGGTTGCCCTTCCTGGGGATCGGGCTGCTGGTGGCGCTGCTGCTGGTGGCGGCGTCGCCGCCGCCCAGAGGCCGACCCACGCCGGCGCAGGAGGCAGTGGAGGAAGCGCAAGCCGAGGCCGTGACCGAGACCGCGGCGGCGGCCGTGGGCGTGTTCTTCTGGCTCTTCATCATCGCGGCGCTGGCCGCCGTGGTGATCCGCTACATCGTGGGCTGGTGAGAAATGAGAAAATCGCGATAAATAAGACCATCGTCTTTCAGCGGGAGGGGACACCACACGCTCCGCAGAGGACCAGCGCCGACCCCGCTTGGAGACACCACCGACTCCAACCAGGGCCATGTGCGTCACCTCATGGCTCATGGGGATTGAGGTTCACCGGTCGCCCGGGCGGGGAGGGGCGAGCCCTGGGTCGAGCTGCTCGGCGTAGGGGTGGGCGTCCGATCGGCGGGCCCAATCCAGGGCGGGATCGAGCTGTGCGTGGTCGAACCGGGTGACCGCCGCCACCTCGGGGTGTCGAGAGAGCACGCTCACCAGCGACGGAGGCGGGCGGTCGGCGACGAAGGCAGCCCGACAGACCGGGCCGCGATACCCGCGCCGCAGGGGGAGCTGGTCGGGCAGCGCCGCGAGGGTCTCCCAGGCGGGAAACGGGCGGGCCTGGATCACCAGCCCCCGTAGCGCGCCATGCACCAGGAGCCAGGGCTCCACGACGAGCTTCATCGCCTTGAGGTCCTTGCTGCTCAGTGGTCGAGTGGGCTGCAAGACCAGCGTGCCATGTTCGGGGATCAACCAGTGGGCAAGGCGGATCTCTTTGGAGTCGGTGGGCGAGACGGAGCTGTCCGCGACGGTCGGATCGGCCACCGGCGCCGGCGTGCGCTCAACAGGGGGACGGAACACCTCTGATGACGGCCGCTGGGCCGGCCCGGGGCCGGTGCCCTGCGGCGCGGCCCTCCGCGCGAGCGCCACCGAATATAGGATTTTCGCATTCCTTGCTGCGCGGTTGCTTGCGGTGCTTTCATCTCGCCCGCTCATGGGATCCTCCGAGGCGCTCCCCGGATGGGCTTCGTCACCGTCGCGGGGCAGCGCTGTTTGGCTCGATGAGACGAACTCCTTGCGACGTTGCCCCCACAAAAAGCAACAAACATGCCGGTCAGGCAGTGACCTGGTGGACCGCCACCTCTGGTCAACTGGGCGCCTGGGCCGGCCTTCGCCTTTTCTGGGTCCCTGCGCCTGGGCCGGCTTGCGCCTTTACAGGGTCCCGGCGCCTGGATACCCTCTCACCGCGCGGCGGGTACCACCGCCGCGCGAGACGCGGGTGAGACGCGGGTGAGACGCGGGTGAGACGCGGGTGAGACATGCGGGCTCGGTCCATGGGCAAAAATCGTCAAAAAAAGGGCGGCCAGAGCTCGGCGGACACGCCGGTGATGCGCCAGTACCTCTCCTGCAAGGCCGAGCACCCCGAGGCGCTTTTGATGTTTCGGCTCGGGGACTTCTACGAGATGTTCTTCGAGGACGCGGTGGTGGCGGCGAGCCTGCTGGATCTGGTGCTCACCAGTCGCGACAAGAACAAGGAGGATCCCGTGCCCATGTGCGGGGTGCCCCACCACGCCCTGCGCGGCTACGTCACCCGGCTCCTGGAGGCGGGCCACAAGGTGGCCATCTGCGAGCAGGTCGAGGATCCGAAGAAGGTCAAGGGCATCGTCAAGCGCGAGGTCACCGAGGTGGTCACCCCGGGGGTGGTGCTCGACGGTGAGCAGCTCGACGCCAAGGTGAGCAATTACCTGATGGCGCTATGCACGGCCGGCGCAGAGCACGGCGCGGACGGTGCAAACGGCGCAAACGGCGCAAACGGCGCGGACGGCGCAAACGGCGCGGACGGCGCAAACGGCGCGGACGGCGCGGACGGCGCGAACGGCGCGGACGGCGCGGACGGCGCGGACGGCGCGGACGGCGCGGACGGTGCCGACGGCGCCGACGGTGCGGACGGCGTCGACAGCCGGGCGGAGGCGGGCTCCGGGTTCGCGACGGGGGCGGGGCTCGGGCTGGCGTTCCTGGACGTCTCCACCGGGGAGTTCATGACCGCCGAGGTACCCGACGATAGCGCGCTGGGAGACGAGCTGGCCCGGGTGCGGCCGCGCCAACTCCTCGCGCCGCCGGACGAAATCGACGCCCTGCGCGGTCAGTTGCCGAGCCTCGCGGAGCAGCCGGTGGAGGCCGCCCCCGAGGGCGTGTTCGGCGAGGGGGCGTCGGACGCGGACCTGCTGGCCGAAGCCGCCGAGGTGGACTCCGACTGGGCGCAGGCCGCCGGGGCCGATCGGCGGGCCAGCGCGGCGGTGATCCGGTACGTGCACCGCATCCTGCCCGGCCGGGCGTGGCCCCCGTTTCGCCTGGTGCCCTATGAGCCCTCGGCGTTCCTGGTGCTCGACGAGGCAACTCTCGCGAACCTCGAGGTCTTCGAGACGCTCATGGAGCGGCGCCGCCAGGGGTCGCTGCTCGGGGTGCTGGACCACACGATGACGGCCATGGGGGGGCGGCTTTTACGTCACAGCCTGGCCTTCCCCATGGGGCGGGTCGCGGACATCCGACGGCGGCAGGATGCGGTGGCCTTCCTGGTGGAGCACGCCCAGCTCCGGGAGGATCTGCGGCGGGCCCTGCGCGGCCTCCACGATCTCGAGCGGCTGAATCGTCGGGCCGTTTGCGGGTTGGCCACGCCGCGGGATCTGGGGCAGCTCATGCACTCGCTGGGCGTCGTCCCGGAGATCGTGCAGACCGTGGCCGCGGCGGTGGTCGTCGACGCCCTCGAGGATCTGCCGGAGCTGCTGCGGCCCCCGTCCGACCCTCTCGAAGATCTGGCCCAGCGGCTCGCCGAGACCCTGGTGGACGCCCCCCCCACGAGCGCCCGGGAGGGGGGCATCATCCGTCCAGGCTTCAGCCCCGAGCTCGACGAGCTCGTGGCGCTGAGCGACGGGGGCAAGGAGCGGATCCTCGCCATCGAGGCCCGGGAGCGCGAGCGCACCGGCATCTCGACCCTGAAGATCAAGTACAACAAGGTCTTCGGTTACACCATCGAGGTCTCCCGCGCCAAGGCGGCCGGCGTGCCCGAGGACTACGTGCGCAAGCAGACCCTGGTGAACGTGGAGCGCTACGTCACCCCGGAGCTGTCCGAGCACGAGGCCCGCGTGCTGGACGCCGAGGAGCGGCGGGTGGAGCTCGAGGAGCGGCTCTTTTTGGAGCTGCGCCAGGAGGTGGCGCGCGCCGAGGCGCGGCTCGGCGCCCTGGCGCGGGAGCTGGCCACCCTGGATCTGCTCGCTGCCTTCGCCGAGGTGAGCGCCCGCTACGACTACTGCCGCCCGCAGGTGGACGACGGCGACACCCTGGAGATCCGCGACGGACGCCACCCGGTGGTGGAGCAGATCCTGGAGGCCGGCCGCTTCGTGCCCAACGACCTGCGGTTGAGCGCGGGCGAGGAGCAGGTGGTCATCGTCACCGGGCCGAACATGGCGGGCAAGAGCACCATCATCCGTCAGGCGGCCCTCATCGCCCTGCTCGCGCACACGGGCTGCTTCGTGCCCGCGAAGCGGGCCACCCTCGGCGTGTTGGATCGCATCTTCACGCGGGTGGGGGCCTCGGACAACCTCACCCGGGGCCAGTCGACCTTCATGGTGGAGATGCGCGAGAGCGCGAACATCCTGCGGCACGCCACCGCCCGCAGCCTGGTGGTGCTCGACGAGATCGGGCGGGGGACCTCCACCTATGACGGTGTGTCCATCGCCTGGGCCGTGGCCGAGTACGTCCACGATCGGATCCGCGCCAAGACCTTGTTCGCCACACACTTCCACGAGCTGTGCAGCCTGGCGGACGTCAAGCCCCGAGTGAGCAACCGCAGCGTGGCCGTGCGGGAGTTCAAGGGCGACGTGGTGTTTCTGCACAAGCTGGTGCGAGGCGGCTCGAGCCGGTCCCACGGCATCCAGGTAGCCAAGCTGGCCGGTCTGCCCCACGAGGTGGTGCAGCGGGCGCGTCAGATCCTGGAGCACCTCGAGCGCAGCGCGGACGGCGAGGCCGCCGTGGGCCACGGGCTGCCGCTGCTCGCCCCGCAGCTCTCGCTTTTCGCCGAGGTGCGCCGCCCCGAGCCGGCGACGGCGACCTCGGCGATCTCGATCTCGGCGACTCCGGTGACGAGCGGGGCAGGGGACCCGCCGGCAGAGCCCTCCGAGGCCGGAGCCGAAACCGGAGCCGAGGCCGGAGCCGAGGCCGGAGCCGAGGCCGGAGCCGAGGCCGGAGCCGAGGCCGGAGC
>CAYFWA010000197.1:1165-1459 GCA_964346625.1 uncultured Myxococcales bacterium | reverse complement strand
CGAGGTCGGAGCTGAGGCCGGAGCCGAGGCCGGAGCTGAGGCCGGAGCCGAGGCCGGACCGGCACCAGAGCCGGGGGACGCCCTACGAGAGCGACTCGAAGCCGTGGATCCCGATTCCCTGACCCCTCGGGAGGCTCACCAGCTCCTGTACGATCTCGTGGAGCTCGTGCGTCTCACCGAGCAGTGAGCTCCAGCCGACTCGTCAGGCAGTGTCCCCGGCGACGGGGGCCGAGCAGTATCCTCGGGAGGCTCACCAGCTCCTGTACGATCTCGTGGAGCTCGTGCGTCTCACCG
>CAYFWA010000197.1:0-1065 GCA_964346625.1 uncultured Myxococcales bacterium | reverse complement strand
TCCAGCCGACTCGTCAGGCAGTGTCCCCGGCGACGGGGGCCGAGCAGTATCCTCGACAATGGCATTTGTCCCGCTTGGTTGACACCCACCTGTGAACCCCTGGTCACACATGGCCGGAGATCCGCGGATCGGGCAAGGCAAAGGCCAACAGTCTCATCTTGGTTTAGACTAGTCCTTTCAGTTTCTTATGGCTGCGTGGGGGTCGCGCGGCTGCAGTATGGGTTCACTGGCACGTCGGTTGCTTCATCGGGCACTCGAGCAAAACGACAACTCCTGTCCGAGCTGGCTTCATCGGGCATCCCTCCAGCCGCCGGGCACCCAATCCCAGGGAGTACAAGATGAAATCAAAGCTGATCACGATGCTGTTCACCGTGGCCCTCACCGGCGGCGCCTCGGCGTGCTTCCTGGAGTCCCGCCCGGCGTCCTACTCCTCCACGGCCCACCAGAGCCAGCCCACCACCGTGGTGGACACCAGCTACTATCAGCCTCTCTATTATCAGGGCTACGTGGTCTATTACGACACCGCGGGTCGGCCCTGCTACTACGTGAACGGTGCCCAGTACTACATCCCCACCACCTACACGTATTACAACTATTACACCTGGTACTACCACCGACATCGCACCTACTATCACCGGTGGTATCGCGCCCGCGGGTATCGCTACCGCCACTGGCGCCTGCGCCGCTGGAAACGACACCGCACGTACTGGCGCGCCCGGCATCGGCGCTGGGCGCGGCGACACCGGAGCTGGGCGCGGCGTCGGGCCCGCGTGCGGCGCACGCGCCATCGCCGACAGACGCAGCGCCGCCAGATGGATCGTCGCCGCCGGATGCAGCGCCGCCAGATGGATCGCCGCCGCCGGATGCAGCGCCGCCAGATGGATCGCCGCCGCCAGATGCAGCGCCGCAAGGTGGATCGCCGCCGCCGCATGCGGAACCACCGGCGCACCGTACGTTACAATCGCCGCATGCGCCGGCAGAACGAGCGCCGGCGACGGATGAACCAACACCGCAACCGCGCCCGCCGCAACCGCGCCCGCCGCAACCGCGCCCGCCGCAACCGCG
>CAYFWA010000196.1:4208-9788 GCA_964346625.1 uncultured Myxococcales bacterium | reverse complement strand
ACCACCCGCGTCACCGTGAAGCGGCCGCCGCGGCGCGAGGAGCCCGAGGAGCGCAACACCCTGGAACTGTACGGAAAGTCCCGTGGCGCGCTGGTGCGCAAGGTGCGGCCCGGAGAGGGGGCGCGGGTGTCGGGGCGGCTGCGGCTCAGCGGCACACCGCGGTTTCACACGGTCCGCCGCAGCGACACGCTGTGGGATCTGTGCGATCACTACTTCCGCGATCCCTGGCGCTGGCCGCGCCTGTGGGCGCTCAACCCCTCCATCACCAACCCCCACTGGATCTATCCGGGGGACCGGATCCGGCTGCGCAAGGGGGCCCCGAAGCCCCGCACGCGGGCCGCCGTGCCCCGCTTGATCACTCCCCGGCGCAAACCCACTGCGCCTGGCACCATCTACCTCAAGCAACGCGGCTTCATCGCGGAGAAGGACCTCAAGTACGCCGCCAAGATCGCGGGCTCACGCGAAGAGAAGCTGATGCTGGCGACCTACGACCACGTCTACATCCGCTACCCCCGAAAAAAACCCCTGAAGGTCGGCGAGCGCTACGAGATCTACAAGGCCATCAAGCCGGTGACCCACCCCGACGGCAAGCAGCGCCTCGGCCAGATCGTGGAGGTGTTCGGCGAGGTGGAGATCAAGAAGCTCTCGTCCGCCCAGGTCGCCCACGGAGTGATCCTGCGGGCGGTGAACCCGGTGCGGCGGGGCTACCTCGTGGGCCCGCTCAAGCAGCGGTTCAAGGCGGTCCAGCCCGTCCGCAACCCGCGCACGCCCATCGAGGGCACGGTGGTGGCGGTGCTCGACGACAACCACCTCATCGGCACCAAGCAGCTCGTGTTCCTCGATCGCGGCAAGAAGTTCAACGTCAAGGAAGGCTACACCTTCTACGTCAGCCGCCGCGGCGACAGCTACCGCGCCATCAACCAGTTCCGGCAGCAGACCAAGCCCGACGAGCGCAAGTGGCCGCCGCAGTACGTGGCCACCATCGTGGTGGTGGACGTGGGCTGGAACCACAGCGTCGGCTACGTCAGCCACGCCCGCAAGGAGATCCGCATCGGCGACGCCGTCGCGCTGCGGGTGCCTAAAAATCCTGAGCAGCAGTGAGCGGTAGGGCCCGGCCGGGCGCACCTCGACCGGGCGCACCTCGACCGGGCGCACCTCGACCAGGCGCACCTCGACCGGGCGCCTCCCACCGATGGTTCGCCCGCCGGCCTAACGGGTTGCTCGCGCTTTTTTGCTCCCGAACGTGAAGTTTTTCGCAACCCCTCCCCGCGCCCGGCCGAATACCGGGGCATGCGTGATCCACGGCCACCCCGAGACACCGAACGCCCCGAGCGACCCGGGCCGACCAAACCGCCCGAAACGCCGGGAGTAACGCGCGCTCCGATCCAACTGGGCCTGCAGGACCCCAACCGGTCGCCCGGGACCGGGCCCGACGATGCCGCTCCGCTGGAGGAGCTGCAGGAGCTGCAGGAGCTGCAGGAGGCCGAGCGCGAGGCCCGCCTGCGGCTGCACCTCACCCCGGGCGTGGGCCCTCGCCGGTTTCACCGGCTGCTACAAGCCTGCGGCTCGGCCCGGGCGGCCCTGCAGGCGCCGGGTCCGGCGCTGCAGCGCCTGCTCGGCGCGCGCTGCTCGACAGCGCTGCTCGACGAGGCGGCCCACGGGCGCCGGCATCAGCGGCTGCGCCCGTGGCTCCACCGCTACGGGGCGCGGCTGCTTTTGTACCGGGAGCCGGGCTATCCCCCGATCCTCGAGCGGCTGGCCGCGCCCCCGCCCGCGCTGTGGGTCCGCGGCCAGCTCTCCCCCGAGCCGGGCCTGGGGATCGTGGGGATGCGGCGCGCCTCGGGCCGGGGCCTGCGGCAAGCGGGCGCCCTGGGCGCGGCCGCGGCCAAGCGGGGCGAGCCGGTGATCTCCGGGGGCGCCTACGGCATCGACGCGGCCGCCCACGAGGGGGCCCTGGAGGCCGGTGGACAGACCATCGTGCTGTTCGGCGGGGGGCTGGACCGTCCCTACCCCGATCGTCACGTGCCGCTTTTCGAACGCGTGATCGCCGAAGGGGGCGGCGCCCTGGTCTCGCCCTTTCCCCCGGGCACCCCGCCGGTACGCGGCGGGTTTTTGGCGCGAAACGCCCTCATCGCGGCCCTGTCGCGCGCCGTGGTGGTGGTGGAGGCCGACTGGCGCTCCGGGGCGCACAACACCGCGAGCCACGCGCGCCAGCTCGGAATCCCCGTGCTCGCGGTGCCCGGCTCGCCGGGCACCGATCGGCTGCTGGCCGACGGCGCGCGCGCCCTACGCGGTGGCGACGCCCTGGAGGCCCTGGAGGCCCTGGAAGCCCTGGAGGCCCTGGAAGCCCTGGATCGGAATCCAGGGTCGGGCGCGGCCGGGTCGTCGACCCCCGACCACGCGGGCGCGCCGGCCCCATCGGACCTGTCGGAGACCGAGGCGGCCCTGCTTTCGGCGCTTTCGGCGCTGGGCCGCGCCCGCGCCGAGGAGCTGGCCGAGCACCTGGACCAACCCACTGCCGCCGTGCTCGGGGGGCTCATGAGCCTCATGATGCAGGGCGTAGCCATGCAGGAGCCCGGAGGGTGGTTCCGCGCGCTGGGATGATGGGAGGGGTTGGGGGGACTTGGACGGGCTGAGCCCCGACGCAGCGCAGCGTAGCGCAGCGCGTCATGACTCCCCGCATTTCCTTTGGCAAGACGCCCCCCCAGGCCGGAGATGATTGGCCCTCGCACCCCATCGTTGAACTTTCCGTGACGATCCACTAGGCTAGACACATCGTACGTGAACACGGATTGAATCATGACATATCGAACTGCGATTGGTGTAATCATTTGTATCTTTGGAACCTTCCTCGTTGGCTGCGCGGCAGGAGGCGGGGACGATGCGGAGTGCGGCGACGGGCTGTGCGAGGCCGGCGAGGACCGGCTCACGTGTCCCCAGGACTGCACGGCCGAGTGCGGAAACCAGCAGTGCGAGGCCGGCGAGACGGCCCAGTCCTGCGCCACGGACTGCTACTGCGGCAACGGCTCCTGTGATCCGGGGGAGGATCCCACCTCCTGCGCCCAGGACTGCGTCACGGCCGAGTGCGGAAACGGCATCTGCGAGAGCGCCGCGGGAGAGACCGAGGCCTCCTGCCCGCAGGACTGCAGCAGCTCCGGCTGCGGGGACGGCACCTGTAGCACCACCGAGACCACCGACTCGTGCCCCAGCGACTGCTACTGCGGCAACGGCACCTGCGACTACGGCGAGGACGAAAACAACTGCAGCGACGACTGTGGGTCCGCAGCCACCTGCGGGGACGGCACCTGCGATCCGGGCGAGACCGCCACCAACTGCCCGGCGGACTGTGGCACCTGCGGCAACGGCGTGTGCGACTCGGGAGAGAACTCCACCAACTGCCCGGAAGACTGCACCGGCTGCACCGATCCGATTTGCGACCTCTATCCGCAGTGCGGATGTAACTCGGGGCAGAAGTGCACGATCTCTGGTGGAGCACGCGCCTGCATGGCGGCGGGCACGTCTCAGCACGGACAAATCTGCACGGGGGAAACAGACTGCGCAGAAGGCACCGCATGCATCAACACCGGGGCCACCGATGCGTTCTGCCTTCAGTTCTGCAACACCGACGCGGACTGCACCGCGCAGAACGGCAGCCGATCCAAGTGCCTCATCGAGCTAGACGACGGCACCGGGAGCTCGATTCCGGGGGTCAAGCTGTGCACTATCGACTGCGATCCAGCATCGTCGGTGTCTAGCTGCCCCTCAGGGTACGGCTGTCAGCTTTTTTACATCGACGAAAACGAGGATTCCAACCCAGACGAGTGGTTCACCGATTGCGCGGATGCTGGCAGCGTCGGCACGGGCGGTACCTGCGACGGCACCAGCTCGCTGTGTACCCAGGGGAACATGTGCTACACGACGGACAGCGAGTGCCTGCAGTACTGCGTGTACCCCGGTGGCTCGTGTACCATGACGGGCTATAGCTGCGTGCAGCTCGACCCGAGCTATCCAGCCATCGTGGGTGCGAACGAGTATGGCGTCTGCTACTGAGGGCTGTCGGTTTCCCTGGCCCCCTTCGCAGCGGGGCACAACGTGAACACCCCGGCGCCTTCGAGCGATGCTCCCCCCGCGGTGGTGCTGCTGTCCGGCGGGCTGGACTCCAGCACCGTCCTCGCCCAGGCCATCGCCGACGGGTTCGCGGCCCACGCGCTGACGGTGTCCTACGGCCAGCGCCACGCGGTGGAGCTTCACGCGGCCCGCCGCGTGGCCCGCGCGCTGGGTGCCCACGCGCACCAGGAGCTATCGCTCGATCTGCGCCCGTTCGGGGGCTCGGCGCTCACCGACGACGCGATGGCCGTGCCCCGCGACCGCGAAGACGCCGAGATCGGCGAAGGCATCCCCGCCACCTACGTGCCGGCGAGAAACACCATCTTGCTGTCGCTTTCCCTGGCCTGGGCCGAGGTGCTCGGCGCCACCGACCTGTATCTCGGCGTGAGCGCGCTGGACTACTCCGGCTACCCCGACTGCCGCCCCGGCTTCGTGGCGGCCTTCGAGCACCTCGCCAACGAGGCCACGCGGCAGGGCGCCGCCGGCGCAGCCTTTCGCGTGCACGCCCCGCTGCTAGCGCTCGACAAGACGCAGACCATCGAGCTCGGTCTCTCGCTGGGCGTGGACTACGGCCTCACCTGGACCTGCTATGATCCGCAGCCGGGCCGCCCGGGGAAGCCCCCCTCCGAGCCCCTGGCCTGCGGCCGCTGCGACGCCTGCCGGCTGCGGCGGGCCGCCTTCGAAAAGCTCGGCCGCCCCGATCCGGTGGCCTACGTGCACCCGTCCGCGGGCTCCCCGCAGACCCCGTGACCCAAAGCGCGGGCTGGCGTCACCATGGATTCTCGCATCCCTCCCCAGGCCCCCGCTCCCGACGCCGAGCCCGCGCGCGGATCCACCACCGCAGATGAATCCACGCCCGGATCCACCACCGCAGATGAATCCACGCCTGGATCCGCGGAGTCGAGCGGTGAGCCGGAGGCCAACTCCGTGGCCAACTCCGCGGCCAACACGCCAGGGATTCCCGGCTCCCGGCCGTTCGCATCCGAGCCGCCGGTTGGCGACACGCCCGCCAACCCGGACCCCCGCATCCCCCTGCGCGCCGCCCTGGCCGAAGGGTGGCGGGGCCTGTGGCAGGCGCGCCGGCTGGTCTTCCCGGTCTACCTGGCCAATCTGCTCACCGCGCTGTTCGCCACGCTGCCGCTTTATCAGGCCCTGCATCGGCTCACCGCGCGCCGCCCCGCGGCCGGCGCCCTGGTGTCACGCTGGGACCTCGAGGTCCTGGTGGAGCTGGCCACCGATCACCCGGAGCTGCCGGCCCAGATCCTCGGGACCTTCGTGTTTTCCGCGGTGGCCTACCTGCTGCTGTCGCAGCTCCTGCTCGGCGGCGTGCTGGGCGCCCTGGCGCGCCGCGAGACCACCCCGGGCGCGACAGCGGCCGAAGGCGCCGACCCGACCGAAGGCGCCGACCCGACCGCAGCCGCCGACCCGACCGCAGCCGCCGACCCGACCGCAGCCGCCGACCCGACCGCAGCC
>CAYFWA010000196.1:0-4108 GCA_964346625.1 uncultured Myxococcales bacterium | reverse complement strand
GCCGACCCGACCGCAGCGGAGAACAAGGCCGACCGGCCGCCCTCCCCCGGCCGGTCCCGCCGCCGGTGGGCCTCGCAGCGGCCCCGGCCCACGGCCGGGCGCTTCGGCCACGACGCCCTGGCCGGGTTCTGGCCGCTGCTGTGGGTGCTGCTGTGGTCGGCGATCCCCTACGCCATCGCGGGCGCCGTGCTGCTGGGGGGCTGGGCCCTGGCGGCGTCCGGCTCGGTCTTTACCCAGCTCGCCGGGGCGCTGCCCGGGCTGCTGCTGCTGCTGTGGACCGACGCGGCCCTGGACTACGCCCGGGCGCTCACCCTGCGCGCCGCTCCCCAGGGCCCGCCGGTCACGCCCTCCATCCGCCGCCTGCTGCGCGGCTTCGCCCTGGTGATCCGCCGCCCGGTGGCCGCGCTCACCATCCACCTGGGCTATGGCCTCGCCGGCCTGCTGCCAGTGGCAGCGATCCTGCTCGCGCTGCCCGACGACCTGGACGCCGGCGGCACGGCCGCCGTGCTGCTCGCCTTCGGCGTGCGCCAGCTCCTGGTGCTCTCGCGCACCGCCCTGCGGGTGGCCTCGCTCGGGAGTCACCTGGCGCTGTGGGAAGCACGCCCTTCCAGGCGTCACCTCCAGGCGAGCACCGCCTCCACCGGGAAGTGATCCGAGGCTGCCTCGCCGAGCACCTGGGCGTTGACGCAACGCAGCTCCTTGGAGTGAAAGATGTGATCCAGCCGCGAGCGCACCGTACCCACCGACGTGCGCCACTGCCAGGTGGCGGTGCGGCGGTCGTGCTGGGCCAGGGCGCTGCGCAGGCCCTTGGTGGTGAGGTATCGCACCGCGCGGCCGCCGTCGTCTTCGTTGAAGTCGCCCAGCATTACCAGGGGGAGCTTCGGCGAGACCCGGCCGAGGTGGCGCCGGATCTCGCGCAGCCGCACCGCGCGGGTGCTGAAGTAGGTCACCGGCAGCGACGACACGCCGCTTTGCCCCAGCGGGGGCCTCAGATGCACGTTGAGCACCTGCACGGGTCCCTGGGGTGTGCTCACCCGCAGCAGCCAAGCCGGAAACCACCCCCCCTTGGGAGGCCGATACCAGCCCACCTCCTTCACGGGGTAGCGCGACAGGATGGCCATGCCCCCGGCGCCGCCGCCGCGGCGATAGCGCTGGTAGGGATATCGTCGCCCCAGCCGGCGGCGCAGCACCTGCTCCCAGCGCGCCGTGGTCTCCTGCAGCGCCACCAGGTCCGCGCCCGAGCGCCGGATGGCCGCCGCGGAGCGACGCCGGTCCACGCCCGCGAAGTTCACGTTGAAGGTCAGCACCTTGAGCTGCGATCCCGTCCGCGGCAACGGACGCGGTTTCGCGGGGGGCGGAGGATTGCAGGTCAGGGCGGCGGCGCCCAGTCCCACGGTGAACACTGCGGCGAAGGTCCAGATGACACGCATCACGACTCCTGGTCGTTTTGTTTTGGCGGCGGTCCCCCGCGGGATCGCAGCCGGGTCCACGGCGCACGCATGAACAGATGTAACGAAGCAGCCGCTGCCAGGGTCTATCGGAGTAACGTGCCGAGGGACGTGAGCAGCGCGAGGCTGGCGGCGGCGGCGGCGGTGCCGGCCACGGCGACGAAGGCGCCGGCCGGGCCCACCCGATCGACACGGATCAGGTCGAGCCACTCGGCGGCCAGCGAGCGCTGGGCGGCGCGGTGACACGGAATTTCGAAAAAAAAGATTTTTGAGCGATGCTGGGGGCCAGCATGCCCACCCTCGACACGCCCTACCTCGGAGAGCTCGCCGGCCTCGGGACGGCGGTGTGCTGGTCGGTCACGGCGCTGGCCTTCCAGTCCGCCGGTCGCCGCATCGGCTCGCTGCAGGTGAACCTGATCCGGCTGGGCATGGCCTTTTTGGGCTTCGTGGTGCTGGGGGCGCTGGTGCGCGGACGGCCCCTGCCCACCGACGCCAGCGGCCACGCCTGGCTGTGGCTGTCGCTGTCGGGCCTGGTGGGGTTCACCCTTGGAGATCTGCTTCTTTTCCAGGCCTTCGTCACCATCGGTGCCCGCCTGTCGATGCTGATCATGGCGCTGGTGCCACCCATCACCGCGCTCTCGAGCTGGCTGATCATGGGAGAGACCCTGCTGCCCACGGACTGGCTGGGCATGGCCTTGACCGTCGGCGGGGTGGGATGGGTGGTGCTCGAGCGGCAGCCGGCCGTCCCCGGCGCCCCAGCCGGCGCTGGAGCCGGCTCCGGCGCCCCAGCCGGCGCCCCAGCCGGCGCCCCAGCCGCGGCCGGGGAGCGGGCCCGGCCCCCGGTGAGCGGGCTGCTGCTCGCCCTGGGGGGCGCCGCCGGCCAGGCGGTGGGGCTGGCCCTGTCCAAGTACGGCATGGGCCGCTACGACGCCTTCGCGGCCACCCACATCCGGGTCATCGCCGGCGGGGTGGGCTTCGTGGTGCTCTTTTTCCTGCTGCGCCGCTGGCGCCTGGTCTTTCGGGCCCTGGGCGACGGGGGCGCCGTGGCTCGCACAGCCCTGGGGGCCACCTTTGGGCCTTTTCTCGGCGTTTCGCTGTCCCTGGTGGCGGTGCAGCACACCCAGGCCGGGGTGGCGGCCACCCTCATGGCCCTGGTGCCCGTGCTCATCATCCCCGTGTCCATCCTCGTGATGAAGGAGCGGGTCTCGCTGCGCGCCGTCGCCGGGGCGCTGATCGCCGTCGCCGGGGCGGCGCTGCTTTTTTTGTAAGGGTTTTTGTACCTATTTTTGTAACGGCGTTCACACACCTGTCTCGCCTGCGCGAGCTGCCCTCGTGACAGCAAGGCGAGCGGACCGGCGCGCAAGCCCCAACACGGGCCTCGCTGATCCCGCTGGTCCCCCAATCCCACCTCTCGTCTCCGGCACTGGCCGACGCTCGGTGGGCATTCGCCGACGCCGAGGGGCCACTCACCGCCCCCTGGCGGCCACTCGCCGCCCCCTGGCGGCCACTGGTCGAAGCCAGAACGTCACTCACCGACAAGTCCCTGAAAACAAAATCGGCGTCGGCTACAAAGTCCTCAGCCGCGCCGCCCGGGCGAAGCCGACGCCCGCCGGCCCGACCCCGACGCCCGCCGGCCCGACGCCCACCGGCCCGACCCCGACGGGAGGCGCCCGGTGAACCGAGGCGCGGCGCTCGCCTCCCCAACAGAGGCGGCATTATCCGACGCAAAGGAGGTTCCCATGAGCAAGCAACGCGAGCCACGTAAGTCCCCCTCGGTGGCGGGGGTGGTGCTGGGTCTGCTGGTGGTGGCGGTGGGGGGGGTCTTTTTGTTGGTGGAGATCGGAGTGATCCCCTACGAGACCGCCATCCTGTCGTGGCCCCTGGCCCTGGTGGTGCTCGGCCTGGTGAAGCTGATCGGCCGAGGCACGCTGCAAGACCGGCTGTTCGGCGGAGGCCTCATCGCGGCCGGGGCCCTGCTCGAGGCCCACCAGCTCGACTACGTGGATCTGAGCTGGTCGGTGATTTGGCCCCTGTTGGTGGTGTTCGTGGGCGTGCACATCCTGGTCGGGAGCCTAGCGCGGCACCGGCGCCCCCACGCCCGAGCCAAGGTCACCGCCGACGGCCTCGACGAGCACGTGGTCTTTGGCGGCCGCGAGTCGCGCTACGACGGGGACGCCTTCGAGGGGGGCGCGATCTCGGCCATCTTCGGCGGCGTGAACCTCGACCTGAGCCACGCCGACTTTCCCGGCGACGAGGTGGTGATCGACGCCCGGGCGCTGTTCGGAGGGGTTGAGATCCGCGTACCGCGACACTGGCAGGTGGTGCTCAAGGGCACCCCCATCCTGGGGGCCTTCGAGGACAAGACCCGAACCGAGCCCGACGAATCCGACGCTACCCCCAAGCGATTGGTGATCACCGGGCAGGCGATGTTCGGCGGCGTGGAGGTGAAAAATTGAGGTTTTCGGAGTTATCGAAGCTTGCGGTGAACGATCCCGGGGTTGCGGGGGCCCGGCCCACGCCGCGCGCGTGGGTTGCGCGGCGAACGTGTTTCCTTCCTTCACCGATGCTGGCAAAGTCCGAGAGGCCGGCTACGGCACACGGGCCAGCAAAGTCCGAGAGGCCGGCTACGGCACACGGGCCAGCAAAGTCCGAGAGGCCGG
>CAYFWA010000195.1:0-9840 GCA_964346625.1 uncultured Myxococcales bacterium | reverse complement strand
AGCGGAAGCGGAAGCGGAAGCGGAAGCGGAAGCGGAAGCGGAAGCGGAAGCGGAACCGGAAGCGGAAGCGGAAGCGGAACCGGAAGCGGAAGCGGAACCGGAAGCGGAAGCGGAACCGGAAGCGGAAGCGGAAGCGGAACCGGCTCCGGCTCCGGCTGCGAAGGGTGAGGCGCAGGAGGCGGGGGCGGCCGCGGCGCTGCCCGCGGAGCCGCGGGCGCGGTCCGCGGCGCGAGGCGCGCGCGTCCGAGGCGACCGGCGGGGCGGGGCCACGGATCCGCGGCTGGCCGACCCCACCCGCGTGGTGCGCACCTTCCGCACGGTCCAGGTGCTGCCCTACACCCTCGCCGGGGTGAAGGTGGCGTTTTTCATCCTTGGCGGAGGGTTGCTCTACGCCGAGGCGGTGTGGCTGTTCGGCGTGGATCGGGAGACGGGGTTTCTCATGATGGGCGCCACCGTGCTGTGCACCTTCGCGGCGGGCCTGTATGAGACTTTCTGGCACCGCGCCACGCTGCGCTCGGTGCTGGCCGATCTGGCGGCCCGCCACCGGCTGGACGTGGAGGCGGTGCGCAGCCCGCTTTCGCTGCGGGTCAAGATGTTCTTCGGCTTCGGCCTGGTGCTGTTTTTCGCCTGCGCCATCTCGATCTTCTGGAGCTTCGTACAGGTGCGGAACCTGGCGGCGGGCTTCGTGCAGAAGCAGTCGAAGCTCAAGACCGAGGGGCTGGTGGAGCGGCTGCGCACCCAGGACAAGCTGCGCGGGCCCCTGCAGCCCGACGACGTCAGCGGGCTGCTGGTCCAGCTCGCGGTGGCCGGAGAGGAGGTCTACTGGTACCTGCCCCCGTCCGGGTCGCCGGAGCAGTTCACCGGACCGGGGCGCCGGGCGCCGCCGCCGCCCTTCGTGGCCCGGACGCGGATGCGGCGGCAAAAAAGCGGGGTGTTGCGGCTCAACGATCTCGGCCTCGCCGGATCCTTTCAGCGCATCCGGGTGGGACAGCGGGACCTGGGCGCCGTGGCGGTGCTCTACCCCGACCAGCGGCGCGAGAGCACCGCCGCCGGCCCCCGGACCCTGGTGCTGGCGATCTTCTTCCTGGTGCTGTTCGGGCTGTGCACCGGCATTGTGGCGCTCATCGCCTCGGATTTGAGCGCCCCCCTGCAGGTGCTCGAGCGCCGGGCCGGCGAGATGGCGCGGGGGGACCTCCAGCGTCCGGTGGCCACCGGCGCCGAGGCCGACGAGGTGGGGCGCCTCGCCTTCGCCATGGACGACATGCGCCGCAGCCTCGAAGAACAGATCCGCACCGTGGAGGATCTCAACGTCAGCCTCGAGGAGAAGGTGGAGCAGCGCACCAGCGACCTGGCGCGGGCCAACGCGGATCTGCGCGAGGCCCTGGATCGGCTCACCCGCGCCCAGGATCAGCTCGTGCGCTCCGAGAAGCTCGCCTCCATCGGCCAGCTCGTGGCGGGGGTGGCCCACGAGCTGAACAACCCCATCAACGCCGTGGGCAACACCCTGGAGCCGCTGCAGCGATCCCTGGAGTCGTTGCTGGACGCATCGGGAGAAACCGGTGGGCCCGACGGGGCCGGCGATGAGGATGAATTCGTCGCGGCGGTCCCCGCTCTGGCGACGCCGGCTCCCGAGCAGGCGGCCGACGTCGCGGCCATGCTCCGCGTGATCCAGAACGGCACCCACCGCATCCAGCGCATCGTGAACGCCCTGTCGAGCTACGCGCGGTCCGACGGGGACGACACGGCGCCGGTGGACGTCAACGCCGTGCTGGAGGAGACGCTGGAGATCGCCGCGCACCTGCTTTCGGAGGTGGACCTGTCGCGGGAGCTGGAGGCGCTGCCCGCGGTGACCGGGGACGCGGGGCAGCTCGGCCAGGTGTTCATGAACCTGGTGGCCAACGCGGCCCAGGCCGTGTCCGCGGCCCCCGCGCCTCGCATCCGGGTGCAGACGCGGCACACCGACGGCGCGGTGGAGGTGGTGGTGGCCGACAGCGGGCCGGGGATCCCCCCGGATCTCCGGGCGCGCATCTTCGATCCGTTCTTCACCACCAAGGAGGTGGGGCAGGGGACGGGGCTCGGCCTGTCCATCTCCCAGGAGATCGTGGTCAGCCACGGCGGGACCCTCCAGGTGGAGGACGCCCCCGAGGGGGGCGCCGCCTTCCGGGTCCGGCTGCCGGCGTCCTGCGAAACCGGCGGTTGAGCCGACTCGCCGGTACACCCTTTCACTTTCTGCTGGGCCCCCTATCATCACCGCATGCGTCGGCGACTCGTTATCCTGTTCGGGCTGATGCTGCTCGGCCTCACCGTGGGGACCCTCTTCGTGCGCTGGTCCTACTTCAGCCAGCGCGAGCACCCCCGCCTGCGCCTGTCCCGTGAGGCCTTCGCGCCCCTCACCTCCCGGCTCGTGGTGGTGTTGGTGGACTCGGTGCCCTTCGACATGGCCTTCGAGCAGGGCAAGCTGCCCTACGTGGCGTCCCTGCGCCCCCGGTCCACCTGGGGGATGGGCCGCACCGAGGAGCCCACCATGACCGGGCAGATGGTCTACACCATCGTCTCGGGGGTGCGGCCCTTTTTGTACAACGTGGTGCGCAACTGGCGGCAAAACCGCATGCCCCACGAGACCTGGATGGACGCCCTGCGGCGCGCCGGGCTGCGGCTCGAGCTCTACGGAGACGTGCCCTGGTCCCAGATGTTCGGCGACCGGTTCCATCGTCAGCTCACCCTGCCGGAGGACGGGCGGCGCCCCGACGGGCGCCCCTACCGGTGGCCCTACGCGGTCAACGACATCGATCTGCGGATCCTGCCGCACCTCGACGAAGCCCTGATCTCGCAGCGCTGGGACGTGCTGGTCTGGACCATCCACGGCACCGACCTGGTGATGCACGCGTTCTTCCGCGACTCGCGGCTCACCGCGCGGAAGCTGCGCTTCGCCGATCTGCTGATCAAGGGGCTGATCGAGCAGCTCGACGATGGACGCACGACCTTCTTGCTGCTTTCCGATCACGGCTGCGCCCCCAACGGGCGTCACGGCTACGAGGACCCCGGCGCCCGGGAGACCTTCTATCTGCTGATGGGGCCGCGGATCGTGCAGGGGCGGCGGCTGGATGTGGAACAGATCGACCTGGCCCCCACCCTCACGGCGCTCTACGGCCTCACGCCCCCCGCCCCCAGCGCCGGGCGCCCGGCGGTGGAGGCCCTCGAGCTCGCGCCGGGGCAGCGGGCCGCGCGTCTGGTGGCGGCGGCCGAGCAGCGGGCCGAGTATCTGCGGCGGCGCGAGCAGTGGCTCGACACCGGCGCGCGCCCGGACCCGGCGCCGCTGCAGCGGGCGCGCCAAGCCCTGGGGGAGACACCCGCCCGCGCCGCCGGCGCAGCTACGGAGTACCTGCGCCAGGCGTGGGCGGCGGATCTCGACGCCCGCCGGGAGCGGCGGGTGGGGCTGCCCGTGCTCGTGTGGACCCTGCTGCTGGGGCTGCTGGTGGGCCTCGGCGTGCTACTCTGGCGCACCGGCGTGTCGCGCCCGCGCCCCGCGTCTCCGCCGCCCGGGGTCGTTCCGGGGCTCTCTTGGCGGCCCTTGGTGGTGGCCGGGGCCCTGCTCACGGGGCTGTGGGCGGTCGCCCTGGTGGCGAAGCTGTACAGCGGGCGCTTTTTCAACCAGCACTACGACATGTGGCCCCCGGCAGCCAGGGGGGGGTGCTGGGGCGCGTTGGCCCTGCTGGGCGCCGTGGGCGCGTGGCGGCTGCGGCGTCCCCTCGCGGCGGCGGGGCGCGCCCACCCCACTGTCGTGGCCTGGACCGGCGCGCTGGCGCTGGCGGTGCTCCCCGGCTACTTCCAGGGGCTCTATTCCCTGGTGCTGCTCATGATCCTGCTCGGCCTGGCGGCCTGGAAGCGGGCCGATCCGGCCCCCGCTTCGCGTCTGGGGTTGGGGTTGGGGCTGGTGGTGCTGGCCGTGACGCTGGTGTGGGAGTATAGCTGGCGCTCGCACTTTTACCTCACGCGCGAGCAGGTGGTGGGCGCCGGCGGGGCCCTGGCAGCGGGGGCGGGCTTCACCCTGGCCGCTTGGGCGGCGCTGCGCGGAGAGTCGGCGGAGCGGGGGGCGCTCCGGTGGGCGGGGGTGGGGCTGCTGGCCGTTCTGCTGGTGCTGCGCCACCTGCTGTTTCCCCTCGAGCCCATGCTGCGGTTTCCCACCGTGGGCGACCAGGTGCTGGCCGGGCTCGAGTCCCGGCTGCTGGCTACGGCCCTGGTTGCGCTGGGCTGGTGGGCGGCCCACCGGCTGGGCATGCGCGGACCCGCCGGCGCCGCCGTCGGGGCCCTCGCCGTGCTCGGCGCCTGGGGGACCGCCTTCGAAGCCCTGGCCTTCTCCTTGCTGGTGGCCGCCCTCGCGCCCCTGGGCCGGTTGCGCTGGCTGCGCGGCGATGGCCTGCACCACGCCGCCCTGGCCGGCGGGGCCCTGGTGCTGGCGCGGATCGTGCTGATGCAGGTGCACGAATTTCACTTCAACTTCACGTCGCTGCACGACCTGATGCGGTTCGCCCCGGACACCGACGAGGTGCTGCCGGCCCTGGCCGGACCCGTGGCCCTGCGCTACACTCTACCGGCGCTGGTCCTGGTGCCGCTGGTCCTCGGGCGGCTCGCGCCCGGCCAACGCCTGCGGGCGCTGATCCTGGCGCTCGTCTACACTGGCGGCCGGTCGCTGCACCTGCTGATGACCACCCGCGTGACCATCGATCAGCTCTACGCGAACTGGCGCGGCGTGGGCGAGCTGATCCTCACGGCGATGTGGGCCGCGGGGTTGTTACTGGCCTTCTCCGCGCTGGAGGTGGCCGGCTGGCTCGGGCGCCGTCGGGCGTCGATCCCGGAGGCGTCGGCTCCTGGCGTCGGCACGGGCCCGGAGCCCACAGGAGGTTGAACCCCAGACATGTCCATGTACGACGAGGCCCTGCGGGCCTTTCTCAAGCCGGTGGTGGAGTTCATCGACGACCCCCGCGTCTCGGAAATACTGATCAACGGGCCCGAGGACATCTGGGTGGAGGAGGGGGGCCGGCTGTATCAGACCAACGCCCGGTTCACCGAAGACGGGCTCATGGCCGCGGCGCGCTCCATGGCCCAGTTCGTGGGCCGGCCGCTTTCCAGCGAGCGCCCCCGGCTCGACGCCCGGCTCCCGGACGGCTCGCGGATCCACGTGATCCTGCCGCCCATCGCCCGGGGCGGCACCACGGTGTCCATCCGCAAGTTCTTCCCCGGCGGGCTGTCGCCGGAGCAGCTCGTGGAGTACGGCTCGGCCACCTGGGACATGCTGGCCCTCATCGAGGCCTGCGTGCTCACCAAGCTCAACGTAGTGGTGGCCGGTGGCACGGGCTCGGGCAAGACCACGCTGCTCAACTGCGTCTCGAGCTACATCCCCAACGAGGAGCGGATCATCACCATCGAGGACTCCGCGGAGCTGCAGCTCACCCAGGATCACCTGGTGTCGCTGGAGTCGCGGCCCCCGGACGACAAGGGACGCAACGAGGTCAGCATCCGCGACCTTTTGCACTCCTCGCTGCGGCTGCGCCCCGATCGCATCGTCATCGGCGAGGTGCGCGGGGGCGAGTGCTTCGATCTGCTGCAGGCGCTCAACACCGGCCACGGCGGCTCCATGACCACCACCCACGCCAACACCTCGCGCGAGACCCTGGTGCGGCTCGAGAGCCTGGCGCTGCTGTCCGGGGTGGAGCTCCCCCTGCGCGCCGTGCGGGCCCAGGTGGCCGCCGCCATCGACGTGGTGGTGTGCACCGAGCGGCTCATGGACGGCACCCGTAAGATCACCGCCATCAGCGAGGTGCTGCCCCTCGACGACCGGGGCGACTATCAGGTACAGGACCTGTACGTGTTCACCCAGACCGCCCGCGACCCCGACGGCGTGCAGGGCTACCACGCCCCCACCGGCGTGGTGCCGAACTGGCAGCGCAAGCTGCTGGCCAACGGCTTCGACGAGTACACCGACGAGTACTTCGATCCCACCCTCTACGGCCTCGAGCCTCCGCCGGTGTTCGAGGGCCGGGCCACGGTGGGGCCCCACGCCGCCCCGCCGGCCAAGACCACCGACACCGCCGTGGCCGGCGTGCGCATCGAAGAGCTGTAAAAACGTGACGTCCGCCGCCCGGTGGCGCGGGCCGCCGGGCCCGGACCGTCTCGCTGGAGGGACCCATGAGCCGACAGAGCATCACCACCCCCAACGCCCCCGCCGCCATCGGCCCCTACTCCCAGGCCGTGCGGGCCGGGGACACCCTCTTCGTCTCGGGCCAGATCCCGCTGGATCCGGCCACCGGCGAGGTCACGGGCGCCGACTTCGAGGCGCGGCTGAGGCGTGTGCTCGACAACCTCGTGGCCGTGCTGGAGGCCGCCGGCGTCCAGCGGGATCAGGTGGCCAAGCTCACCGTGTACCTCACGGACCTCGGGGAGTTCCCCACGGTCAACGCGGTGATGGCGGAGTACTTCTCCGAGCCCTACCCGGCCCGCGCCGCCGTGCAGGTGGCCGCCCTGCCCAAGGGCGTGGACGTGGAGCTCGACGCCGTGGCGGTGCTTTCGTGAGCCCGGCGCCCGCCGGCGCGCTGCAGGCCACGCTGCTGATCATCGGCGACGAGCTGCTGGCCGGAGAGATCGTGGATCGCAACGGCCCCTGGCTGGCCGAGCGCCTGGCCGCCGAGGGCTGGGTGGTGCGCGAGATCCGCACCCTGCCCGATGACACCGCCACGCTGGCCGACGCCCTGCGCCAGGCCCGCGTCCACAGCCAGCTCATCGTCGCGAGCGGCGGCCTGGGGCCCACCTCCGACGATCGCACCACCGAGGCCGTGGCCCGGGCGCGCGGCGTGGAGACGGTGTGCGACGAGGCCGCCTGGGCGGCCATCCGGGCGCTGTTCGAGGATCGCGGGCGCACGGTGCCCGCGGGCAACGACAAGCAGGCCCTGGTGCCGCGCGGCGCGCAGGTGCTGCCCAACCCCCGCGGCACCGCGCCGGGGCACCTGTCGGACTGGGAGGGGTGTCTGCTGGCGGTGCTCCCCGGCCCGCCGCGGGAAAACCGCGGCATGTTCGAAGAGGCCCTGGCGCCCCGGCTGCGCCAGCGCTTCCCGGACGCTCCGCGGCGCCACACGGATCTGTACCGCGTATTTGGTCTGCCCGAGAGCGCGGTGGGGCATAAGCTCGCCGACCTCGAGGAGCGCTTCCCCGCCGTGCGCCTGGGCTATCAGGCGCGCTTTCCCGAGATCCTGGTGAAGCTGCGCTACGACTCGGGTCACGCCGCCGAGGCGCAAGAGGGGGGGCGCTACGTCCAGCAGGCGCTCGGCCCCGCGGTCTACGGCACCGGGGAGGCGATGTTGCCCGAGGTGCTCGGCCGGGCCTGCGCCGCGCAGGGCCTGCGCCTGGTCACCGCGGAGAGCTGCACCGCGGGGCTGGTCGCCAAGCTGCTCACCGACGTGGACGGCTCCAGCGCCTGGATGGAGCGCGGGTTCGTCACCTACAGCAACGAGGCCAAGACCGAGCTGCTCGACGTGCCCGCGGCGCTGCTGGCCGAGCACGGGGCCGTCTCGGAGCCGGTGGCCGAGGCCATGGTGCGCGGCGCCCTCGCCCACTCCCGGGCCGAGCTGGGGGTCTCGCTCACCGGCATTGCCGGGCCGAAGGGCTCGCGAAAGGATAACTTCGAAGGACCGAGGACGCCGAGGCGTAACTGTGCCAAGGAGCGAGAAGGCCGAATATCGGGGAATATTCGGCCGCCGAGCGACGCAGGCACAGTTCACGGATCGGCGGCCGAATCCCGCAGTTATTCTTTCGCGAGCCCTAAGGGAGGGACCCCCGAAAAGCCCGTGGGCACGGTCTGCGTGGGTTGGGGTGACGCCGAGGCGGTGCACACCAAGACCTACCACTTCCCCTTCGACCGCGATCGCAATCGCGTGCTCAGCGCCTGGGCGGCGCTGGGGCGGTTGTATCGGTTCCTTTCGCGGCGCGCGGAATGAGGGCGCGGGGAAGGATTGTTGCCTAGTATGCGTTGATCCGACAACATGACAACCATCATGAGGCCCCCCTTTTGCCCCTCCCTGTCCGGTCGCCGCCCCGCCCCACCGCGCCAGGCGTGGGCCGGGGCGTTGGCCCTGCTCGTGGCGGCGGCGGCTTTTGGCGGCGCCTGCGCGGGGGCCGCCGAAGGGGGCCCGGAGACCGGGCGGACCGCGCCCGCGCTGTGGTCCGATCCCCGCCCGGGGACCTGGGCCTCGCCGCTGCCCGTGGGCGGCCTGCCCTTTTCTCACCATGGCGACACCGCGCTGTGGGGCGAGCGTCGGCGCGCGCGCGACGTGTGCGCGCCGGGCATCTCGGCCCGGGGTCCCGAGGTGACCTACGCCCTCACTCTGCTCGAGCCTGCCGTGCTGCGGGCGGCGGTGTCCTCCGAGCCGGGGGTGGACGTGGATCTCGTGCTGGTCACCACCGCGGGCCAGTGCCTGATGCGGGGGGACCACGCGCTCGAGCGGCGGCTGCCGCCGGGGCGCTACCGCCTGGTGGTGGACACCCACAGCGCGGTGGGGGGGCGCTATCAGCTCGACGTCGAGGCGCTGGATCCCGCGCCGGTAATGCTCGGCTCGGTGTGGAACACCTACTACTACGTGGCCCAGGAGACCGATCACCGCGGCGAGCTGGCCGACACGCCGCTGCTGAACAGCGGGTGCGATTTCCTCGCCGACGTGCCCAAGGCCTTCCACGACGATCTGTGCATCGAGGGCAGCGGCCTGCTTTCCGACGGGCGGATCGTCAACTACAGCTCCTCGTGTACCCGGCAGTGCTTCGCGGCGGTGCCCTGCGGCCGACGCCGCTACAAGATCTGCTACCGGGTGCTCGATCCCGAGCGGTATCCCTGGGGCATGGGCTCCCAGGGCCGGGTGCTCGAGGTGGATCGCTCCATCGCCGTGGATCCCAAGGTGATCCCGCTGGGCACTGTGCTGTATCTGCCCGAGCTCGACGGCGCGCTGCCCCCGGGGCGCAGCGCGCCCCACGACGGCTGCGTGCGGGCCGATGACGTGGGGGGGGCCATCAAGGGGGAGCACATCGACCTGTTCGCCTCCACCCGCCGCCGCTGGCGGGCCTGGGAGCGGATCCTGCCCACGCGCTCATGGTTCACGGTGATCATGCACCACCCGCGCTGCGATCACGTGCCCGGGGCCGCGGGCGGGGGGATCGTGCCGCTGGGGGTGCGCCCGCGCGTCTCCGCGCCTCGGCCGGCCGTCTCCGGCCCCGGCGGGGTGGGGGGCACCGGTGGGGCCGGGGGCGGCTCCTGATGCGCACGGGCACGATCCTGGCGGGCATGGCCGGCCTGTGGGCCGTGATCATCGCCGGCTCGGTGGCCCTGCTGCTCGTGCGCGACCACCCGGCCGCCGCGCCGGAGCCGCCTCGCCCGCCACCGCTTTCCTGCGAGTCCGTGCAGCGCCGGGCCGCGCGGTGCGCAAAGCAGCTCGTCCCGGCGGCCGGCGAGCTCGTGGAGACCGAGTCCCGCCGCCAGGGGCGCTCGCCCTTCGCCGCCGGTGGGCGGCGCCTGGTGGCCGAGGGCTACCTCAAGGGCTGGATCCAAAACGGCCAGATCGCCACGTACTGCGAGCGCTATCGCCACCGGCAGCTACCCACGGTGCGGCGGCTGCACCGCGAGCTGCAAAAGTGCTGGCCAAAGCGCGGCTGCGAGGCCTTCGTATCGTGTCTGATCCGGGTGGCCCGCGCCGAGCTGCGCAGCGGCCGCTTCGCGCTGTGAGGCCCGCCTCCCGAGCCGCGGGGGGGACGGCGACGAGGCCACCCTCCACCTCGCGCTCGACGACGTCCGCGGCAAGCCGC
>CAYFWA010000194.1:0-9857 GCA_964346625.1 uncultured Myxococcales bacterium | reverse complement strand
ACCATCTCCGCGGAACATAAGGTGAAACTCGCCATCGTGGTCCGGGAACTTCAGTTTAACCGACGAGCGACGCAGACAGAATTGATGGATCGGCGGCCGAATGCCGGAGTTATTCTTGCGCGAGCCCTAAGCCGCGAGGTGCCGCAACTGCGCGATTGCAGCCGTCTTTCAAACTGTTCGGTGCTCTAGGCGAGACCCGGCTGCGGGACGCCCGCGCCTCGCCCTCCCCTCCTCTCTCCCGACCCATTCTCACCGATCCCTCTGCCCGGCGGCGACGGCGACGACGGCGGCGACGGCGGGAGCGGCGGTGACCGCGCTACTTCGGCTTTTTCAGCTTCTCGAGGGCAGTCTTCGCCGCCTGGCGTACCTTTGCGCTGGAATCCTTGGCCGCCAGCCGCCGCAGCGTGGGCACGGCGCGGGCTCCGGCGAGCTCTGCCAGCGCGTACACCGCGGCGCAACGCACCAGGGCCGCGGGGTAGCGCAGCGCCTGGCGCACGGCGGGCAGCGCCTCGGGGTTGCCGATCTTACCCAGTGCGCGCACCGCGGCCTCGGCCAAAAAGCCATGCTTGTGCGCGGCGAAGCGACGCAGGGTGGGCAGCGCCCGGGTGGCTCCGAGCTCACCGAGGCGGCGCAGCCGATCGAGCTGCTCGTGCCAGGGCTGGCCATCGAGATCTTTTTGCAGCAGTCGCACCAGCGCGTTCCGGCTCGCGGGCCGCCGCCGGGCGGCGATCACCGCGGCCTCGCCGGCCGCCCGCCGCACCAGGGCGTTGTCGTCGGAAAGCCCCTGGGCGACGAGCTTGGCCACGCGGGGAGAGTCCACCTTCGCGGCCAGCCGCAGGGCGTGCACCCGGATGTCGGGATCCCGGTGGCGCGCCAGCCGGGTCACGCCGCGGCTCAGCGCCTCTCTGAGCGGCTCCAGCCCGGATCGCAGGCGGGCAGAGCGCGCCCCCGCCGGCCAGCGCCCCAGCAGGGTGAGGCGCACCTCCCGCGGGTGGGCGTCGAGCCCCTGCAGGATGCGCAAAACGAGGTCCCGATGGCGCTCGAGCGCCCCCGAAAGCCCTTTGGCCAGGGTTTTTCCGGCCCGCGCCAGGGTCCGCTCCAGGGCCTGCACCCCCACCTCCGGCCGCACCGGCCCCAGCTCCTCGAGGTGCGCGGCCCAGTCCACCCGGCCCTGCACCACCCGGACCCGCGCGTCGTGACCCGGGGCGTAGGGCTCCCCGGCCACCGCGCGCGACAGCGCCCAGGCCAGCGCCCGCTGCACCCGCCCGGTGCGCTCCCAGACCAGGCCCGCCAGGGGCGCCACCGCCTTCGGGCTGCCGAGCATCCCCAGAGCCCAGGCCGCCTTGCGCACGATCACCTCCCGCTCCTCGGAAAGCAGCCGCACCAGCAGCGGCACCACCCGATCCTTGCGGGTCAAGCCCAGGCCGAAGGCACAGGCGGCCCGCACCTCTGGGCGGCGCCGGCGATCCTGGGCGGCCTCCATCATCTTTTCCACCGGAGGCCGGGCTTGCAGCCCGAGCCCCACGCAGGCGAAGATCTCCACGCCCACCTTGGGATCCTGCAACGCCCCGAGCAGGGCGCGCCGGGCCCGGCGATGGGTCAGCAGCGACAGGGCCCAGGCGGCGGCCTCGCGCACCTCCACCTCCTTGGCCTGCAGCAGCTTGACCAGATCCGAAACGGTGCGCGGGTCGCGCAGCCTCCCGGCGGCCACCAACGCCCGGACCTTGAGCGCCACGTGGGCGCTGGTCTTGCGGCTCGGGCGCGCGCTGCGGCGGTGCCGATACCGGCGATGGCGCGAAAGACGCGACGTCGGCGGGCTCGGGCTCGCCTGATCCGCGGGGGGCGGCTGCAGCGCCTGGCGCACCAGCGGGGGTGCGGCGTTTTTGTTGCCCAGATGCCCCAACACGTCGATGGCGATGTCCCGCTGGCTGCCCTGCTTTTCCGACAGCGCCTCGAGCAGGGGCTTTAGGGCCCGCTGCCCAATCTGCGTGAGCAGCGTCCGGGCCCGCTTGCGCTGCTTGGCGTCGGCGGCGAAGCGGGCCTCGAAGGCCAGCCGCGGCACCAGCCGAGCGTAGACCCTCACCAGGCTCTTGCGGTAGGTCTTTTTGTGCGTGTAGGAAAAGGCCAGCGGGATCAGCTCCCGCTCCAGCTCCAGCAGCTTGCCCAGGTACTCGTCGATGTCGATGGCCCGCCGGGCCGCCTGGCGGACGAACTCCTCGTCCGGCGAGCGCCGGATCACCTCGTGGTACAGCTTCCCCGCCTCCACGTGGTTGCCCAGCATCATGTGGATGCGGGCCAGCGAGAAATAGACCTTGAACAACCGCTGGTTGAGCTTGAGGGCCTTCTGGTAGGCGTGGATGGCCTTTTTCCAGTCCTCTTTCTTCTCGTAGATCGCGCCGAGCCGCGCCCAGCCCGAGGCGTCGTTCTTGGCCATCTCCAGCGCAGCGGTGGCGTGCTGGATGGCCTTTTTGTCCTGATACAGCTGCAGATACAAAAGCGCGATGCGGTCGTGGAACTCCCGGGCCCGCTTGGGCATCGCCTCGATCAGGCGCTTGAGGATGGCGATGGCTTTCTTGAGCCGGTAGCTCTCGCGGTAGATCTGCTCCAAGGCGAGCAGGGCCTCCACCTGCTCCTCGTCCACCGCCATGATGCGCTCGTAGACCTGCTCGGCCTGCTTGGTCTTTTTGAGCTTCAGGTAGGCCTCGCCCATGAAGTAGCCCGCCTGCAGATCCGGTGGGCGCCCGTGAAAGCGCTTGCGGTACTCGGCCAGGCGGCGGTTGAGGACCTTGCGGCGGTGCCAGATGTCGATGATGGCCGTGCGCGCCTCGCGGCGCCAGCCCTGGTGGCGCTTCTCGGTGCACAGGGCGATCACCTTCTTCCACGCCTTCACCGCCTCGTCGTACTGGCGCTGCTTCTGCAGCGCCATGGCCAGTCCCCGGCGGTACTCCACCTGCTTTTTGTTCAGGCGGAGGGCCTTGCGGTAGTAGGTGATGGCCTTCTTGTTGAGGTCGTGCTCGCCGTAGACGCTGGCCAGGGTGGCGTAGGCCTCCTCCCGGCTCTGAAACAGCCCCGGCCGCAGCAGCCGCTTCCAGGTCGCCAGGGCTTTTTTTCGGTTGCCCCGCTGCCAGTGCTGCTCCCCCAGGTTGATCAGGTGGCTGTGGACGCGGGGCTCGATTTGCACCAGGCGCTGGTAGGCCCGCAGGGCCCGCTTGGGCTTGCCCCACTTGTTGTACCGATCCGCCAGGGCGATGTGCACCGAGGGGTCGCGGGGGAAACGGGCCCCGAGCCGCCGCAGCACCGCCAGGGCGCGATCCTGCATCCGCTCACTCCACAGCATCTGGGCCAGCTCGAGGTGAAACCGCGGCTCCCCGGGCGCCAAACGCACCTGGGTGCGCAGCACGCCGATGGCCTCCTTTTGCCGGTTGAGCCGCGACAGCAGCGCGATGAGCTTCGCCCGCACGTCGATGGCGCGGGGGCGCAGCCGCAGCGCCGCCTTGTAGGCGCGGATGGCCTTGTCGTCCTCGCCCACCTCGTCGTAGAGCGCCGACAGGATCTTCCACTGGAAAAAGCCGCGCGAGCGCCACTTCTTCTCCAGCTTGCCCACCAGCGAGCGCAGGGCGTTTTTGCGGCGGTAGATGGCGATGATGCGCTGGTACAGCTCGTTGCGCATCCAGTGGTTCGCCGTCAGGTAGCGCATGGCCTTCCAGTAGGTCTCCCGCGCCTTCTGGTCCTTGCCCATCTTCTCGTAGACCTTGCCAATCTGCTTGTACAGGTCCGCCATGTAGCGGGAGTTGCCGCGGTAGCGCTTGAGCAGGGCGCGGTACTCGGCCAGGGCCTCTTCGTACTTGAGGTTGCGGGTGAGCATCTGCGCGAACTCCATGCGCAGCATGCGGTTTCCCGGGTCGAGGGCCACGAGCTTCTTGAAGTAGCCCCGCGCCTTGGCCATGCCCCCCCGCGTGGTCATGGTCAGGTCGATTAGCGCCCGCAGGATCTTCTTGCGCAGCCGCTTGACCTTGGTGCGGGCCAGGGCCTTCTCGTAGGCGTCACGCGCCGGCTCGGGCTTTTTGAGCTTGCGCAGCGCCGCGGCCAGCCGGTAGTGGGCCACGTAGCGCTTGGGCTTCAGCTCCGTGGCCGCCCGAAACGCCTTGGCCGCCCGCTCGTGCTTTTTGCGCCGCATCAGCAGGTTGCCCAGGATCACCCGGTAGTTGTAGTGCTTGGGCCGCTTCTCGATGCGCTTTTCGTAGCGCTGGATCAGCGCCTTGACCGACACGCAGCGCAAGAGCTTGCCCAGCGCCCACCGATCCCCGGGCCGCGCCTCGATCATGCCGTAGTAGCGCGCCAGCATCCGGGCGCCGCACGGGTTGCGGCCGTGGACCCAGGACCGCGCCCGGGCCTCGCGGGGCGCGAGCGGGCCGAGCCCTCCGCTTACCCCGGACGAAGTCAGTCCCGGGACCCAGCTCAGCCCGGTCAGCCCGGTGATCATGGTCAGCCCGATGATCACGGTCAGCCCCGCCGCGGTGAGCGATCCGATCCGCCTCCCTGCTGCGCCCCGGCGGCCGCGAGGCGGCCGAGATGACGCGGATCGGTGTCCAGAACCGAAACCAGAGCTGGAAAACACCTGGTTCACCGAGGCGAGCCGGGCCGGCGGAGTGGGCAGAGCCTTGGCAGCAGTCTGTTCGCGCATGTCACCTTCCTGGCGAGGGGGGCGAGCCGGAAGCCATGCGCCGGAGGCGTCGCCCCGGATGCGGGGGGGAGCCCCCGAGCCAACCGGTCGATCCGGTGCCCTGAAGCCGCGGCGCGGATACCCTTCGCGGCATCTTCGCGCCATCGGCTCAACGTCCGTTCGCTTCGCCCGGGACCTCGAGCCTGTCCATACTACGGGATCTGGGGCCCCGGTTCATCCCTCAATTGTGCAGGGCAACGCAGGGGAAGGCCAATCATTACCGCGAAAACGCCTGCCGCGCCGCCACGCCAGGACGAGCGCCGCCACGCCAGGACGAGCGCCGCCACGCCAGGACGAGCGCCCCGGCGCCCCAGCGGACGCGGTGGCCAGCGGGCGGCGGGGGGACTCCTCAGTGAAAGAGCTGGCGGCGCACCTGGCGGCGGAGGCCTTCCTTGAGCACCTGCGCGCGCTGCTCCAGGGAGTACTCAACGAGCAAGCCGCGCAGAAGATCTTCCACGCCCCCGTGGAAGTCCTCCACCTCGTCGGTGTCCACCAGGTCCCGCAGGGGCAGCTCGCCCCGCGGCCGATCCAGGCTGCATTCACCCAAAAAGAGGCGCAGCGCCTCGAGCGCCTCACGCCGGGCCAGGTCGGTCTCATGTGGGTTCATGTGGGATATAATACTACCCCGCCCTGCACCCGGGCCAGTTTTGCCCGGCTGCCCGGCCGCACCGGCCTACCTTTCCGGCCGCCGGCCTCCTTTCCGGCCGCCGGCCTCCTTTCCGGCCGCCGGCCTCCTTTCCGGCCGCCCCCTTTCCGGCCGCCTCCTTCCCGGCCGCCCCCTTTCCGGCCGCCTCCTTCCAACCGTCGCGATTTTTTCCGCAACTTTTCCGAAACCCTTCCCCTGGTCTCGCCGAAAACCTCACCGAGCGGCCATGCGAACCCAAAGGCCCCGTGGCCTCCGCGACCGCCGCGGCGACCGCGACCGCGGCGACGGCCGCGACCGCCGTGGCGGCGGCCGCCGCCACCGGCGAGCGACTGGCCATCCCCGAGGCTGGCTGTGCAAAGCGGACCGCATCAAGCGCCGCAAGGAGAAAACGCCCATGTCGCGCATGTCTTCGTCACTGCCCATCACCCCTCCCACTCCGAGCGCTCCCTCATCCAGCGGCTCGGGCGGCGGTGGCGCCCTGGCCTCGTCGGGCCGCGCGCCAGGGTCCGGCGCCACCTACGCGTCGTCTGGCGCCTTGGGCGCAAGCGCCTCCGGCGCCTCCGGCGCCTCGGGCGGCTCGTCTTTCGGCGCGCGCCTGGGCAGCGGGCCCGATCCCGGCGCGCGCGCGCCGGACGCCTGGGCCGCCGACCCGGCCCGCCAATCCGCCGCCGGTGACCCCCACCGCTGCCCCGACCCCGGGCGACCCCGAACCGACTCTGATGTGCACGGTCGGCCGCGCTCGACGCGCCGAGACCGGGACACAGCCGCCTCGCCACACGGCGCCGGCCCCCTGCGCCCCGGCGGTCCCGGCGGCCCCGGCGGCCCCGGCGGCCCCGGCGCCGACGCCGGACCCCTGGCCGCTTTCTCCCTCGCCGCGGGCTCGCACGTGGGCGCGGGCACCGGCGCCGTCACCGGCGCCCGCGTGGCCGCCGCCTGCCGCGCCCTGGCCCCCCTCGACGACCAGGGCGTGGTGCAGCTGCGGGTGGGCCACGACGCCCGCGGCCTGGCCGAAGCGCACCTGCGCATCCGCTGCGGCGAGACCCTGGTGGAGGCCCGCCTGGCCCAGGACGGCGCCGGCCGCGTGTGCATCCAGCTCGGCGGCGAAATCGATCCCGACCTGGCCAGCCGCGTGGCGGCCGCCCTGGCCCGCCGCGGCCACCGCGCCGAGGGCCCCGACGGCGAGATCGCCCACGAGCCAACCCCGTCCGACCCGCACGACCCTCACGATTCACACGACCCACGCGATTCACACGACCCACGCGATTCACACGACCCACACGACCCGCACGATGCACCCTCGCAGCACGAGCCAGAACAGGTATCGCCGTCGCGACACCCGCTGCCACGCGCTGGCTCCGGGACCGGCTCGGCCTCCGAGATAGCCTCGGCTTCCGCCTCAAAGGCCGCCTCCGAGCCCACCTCCGAGCCCACCTCCGAGCCCGCCTCAAAGCCCGCCTCAAAGCCCGCCTCGAAGCCCGCCTCAAAGCCCGCTTCCGAGGCCACGGCCGCGTCCGATCCCGGCCTGCTGCCCCGCGGTCCGCTCTTTGCTGCTCGACCTTCTTCCTTCGGTCCCATCCCTGCCCGCCTCCGGGGATGAGGACCACGCCCGATGAGAACCACGCTCCGAGCCAGGATGCCATAACAGTTGCGCCCGGGGCCCGATACGGAGAAACTGCCAGCGGTGACCGGACAGCGATCCCATCTTCCCACGCCGTGGACTCGACTCCCCCGGGTGTCTTTGCCCGAGGACCACGCCGCGCTGCACGCCTGGCTCGGCGAGCGGCTCACCGCCGCCACGCCTGCCCTGGCCGAGCTACTCGGCGCCTCTGCGCACCTGGAGCTATTGCGCCTCCACGCCCCGGGCGTTCCCATGGACGCCGAAAACGGCGCTGCCCCCAACGGCCCCCGGCCCTTCGGGCCCGACGATCTCGAGATCCGGCTCGGCGTGCCCGGCGGCGGCGCCGCACACCTGGTGCTCACCGCCGATCTCGAGGGCGCCCTGCTCGGCGCCCTCGGCGTGGGGACAGACGACGAGCCCCCCGCCAACGCCAAAGACGAGCCCTCCGCCGACGCGGCGCCGGCCTCGGACTCCAACGCGGATCCCGGCGCCGGCGCCGGCATCGGCATCGCTCCCGAACCCAGCGCCGGCCCCTGGATTCCGGCCCCGGTCAGCTCCTGGGAGGCCGGGCTGCTCGCCGGCGTGGTGGCCGCCGCCCTGGCCGACCTCGCCCCCGAAGGCGTCACCATCGAGGCCGTGGATCGCGCCGCCCCGCTGTCCACGCCCCTTTCCGGAGCCCATCCCAACGGCGACGACCCTGGCCTGCCCGTGGCCCTGCGCTGCGCCACCCGCTGGGCCGTGGGCCCCCACGGCGGCTGGCTGCACGCCGCGCTCGACGACGAGGCCGCGCACCGGCTGCGCCGCGCCGCCCGCGCCACCCCGCCCCCCGTGGCCGAGGCCCGCGCCCGCCGCGTCCCGCTGCGCGCGCGATTCCTGGCCGCCCGCGCCACCCTCGCCGCCGCCGAGGTCGCCGCCCTCGAGCCCGGCGACGTGCTCGCCCTTTTCGAAAAGCCCCACGCCAGCACCGGCACCGTGCGCGGCTGGCTCGCCATCGGCGGCTGGCAGCATCCGGCCCGGCTCCAGCGCACCGCCGACGGCCGCCAGCTCATCCTCGAGACCGAGCCGCAGCTCGAGCCGCAGCTCGAGACCGAGCCGCAGCTCGAGACCGAGACCCAGCCCGACACCGAGACCCAGCCCGACACCGAGACCCAGCCCGACACCGAGACCCAGCCCGGCGAGGAGATCGCGCCCGAGCCTGCCCCCGAGCCAGAGTCCCGGCCCGAGCCCGGCGAGGAGATCGCGCCCGCCCCCGAGCCCGAGCCAGAGTCCTGGCCCGAGCCACAGCCAGGATCCTGGCCTGAGCCCGAGCCAGAATCCTGGCCTGAGCCCGAGCCAGAGCCCGGCGAGGAGATCGCGGCCGCGAATGTCGCAGAGCCCGGCCTGAACACCACTGCCGTGGGCATGCCCGCCGCCCCCGACCCGGCCGCGCAGCGTCGATCCCCGCCGTCGCATCCCGCCCACTCGCTTCGACCCCACTCGCTACGACCCGAGGAGTCTGCCATGCCCGAGGATTCCCCCGGCCCCGGCTCGGCCCGGGCCTCTTTGAGCCCCGAGGCCACCGCGCGGCTCGCCGAGCTGCCGGTGACCCTCACGGTGAGCCTGGGTGAGCTCACCCTCAACGCCGCCGACGTGGCCCGCCTCGCCCCAGGCGCCGTCATCGAGCTCGACCGCCCGGTGGGCGAGCCGGTGGAGATCCGCGCCGGCGAGCGCCCCCTCGCCCGCGGCGAGCTGGTGGACGTCGACGGCGCCCTGGGGGTCCGTATCGTCGAGCTGACGCGCTGACGCGATGACGCGCTGACGCGTTGACGCGTTGACGCGATGACGCGTTGACGCGCGCCCGGCGCGGAGTCGCTTGACCCCGATCTACGAGGTTGCGATTATCGGGTGTGCGAGGATCCGGTTCCGGGTATTCCTTCGAGCCCATCGGGCCCTTCGGGCACCTCGAGCCTTTCGGGCACCTCGAGCCTTTCGGGCCCTTCGGAGCGCCGCCACGTGGAAGATCGCAAGCTGAGAACCAAGTTCGCCATGCGCGCCCTGGACCTGGGCGACGTGTTCACCGCGACTTTCTCCGACTACAAGGTGGCCGGCCGCAGCGGCGCGGGCGACCGCCGCGTGGAGCTGGCCGTGCCCGAGGGCCAGAGCACCGCCGGAGGCGCCCAGGCCAACCAGGCCATCAGCCTGGTGGCCGACGACCCCCAGCAGGGCATCCTGGTGGCCGGCCACGTCAACGGCGCCCAGCTCACGGCCGAGCTGCGCGGCTACCCCTACATGAACGAGACCCACAAGCTACGCTTCGGCAAGCCGATCGACATCGCCGAGGGGGTCTACCTCAAGTTCCTCGAGCGGGCCGAGCAGCTCCTCAAGACCAACGGCTACACGGTCCGGGTGGTCAACCAGATCCCCGAGTCCACCCGCCAGCGGCTGCAGGCCCGCAAGCAAAAGCGCGGCAGCTCGGGCGCCTTCTGGGTCATCTTGGTCATCCTGCTGCTCGGCTGCGGGGCCGCGGCCGCCTACCTGCTCTTGTCGCCGTGACCCTGCCCGTGCGGCCCCCATCCCCCCGCTTCGCGCGCACCCCCCGCGCGCTCCCGCCGCCCGCGCCTCCGCCGCCCGCGCTTTCGCACCCCGCGCTTTCGCCGCCCGCGCTCCCGCTCTTCGCGACGCTCTTCGTCTACGCCCTCTCGTGCCTCTCGTGCCTCTTGTGCTTCTCGTTGCTCTCGATCCTCTCAGCGCTGTCGGGTTGCCGGGAAAAGACCGATCTCCCGCCTATCGCCCCCCGCCGCGAGCCGGTCGCCCGCCCGCTCGACGCCCGGGCCGAGGCCAGGGCCCTGGCCGATCTGCCCGACGTGGACCTGTGGTACGCCGTGCACGCC
>CAYFWA010000193.1:0-9899 GCA_964346625.1 uncultured Myxococcales bacterium | reverse complement strand
TGTCCTGCAAACCGTGCCCGACCGTGGCATACTCGGTCCATGCGCCCTCGCTCCCTATTCCTAGGGGGGCTGTCCCAGCCCCCCTCCCCGCGCGAGTGAATCGCGCGGGGGCCCCTCCCCCAATCGGCGCTTCGCGCCAGTCAGCCTGGGGTGCTTGACCGAACAGCGTGCTGATGGATCGCGGCTACCTCGCTCTACGGTGCTCGGCGACCAGCAGGTTCCTTGCTGAGACGGGGCTGTCCCAGCCCCCCCCTCCCCCCCTCTCCCCCCGCAGCGTACCCATCTTCCCTCTGCGGCGCCCTCCGCCTCCGGCGGAGGGCGCCGCAGAGGTATGCAAGTCTACGCCGACCCCGCAGGGTGCGACCCCCCTGGCGGGGAACCTCTTTTGCCCAGCCGGTGTCCCAGCCCGACATGAGCCGCGCTCCTTGTCCTGCAAACCGTGCCCGACCGTGGCATACTCGGTCCATGCGCCCTCGCTCCCCGCGCCCTCGCTCCCCGCGCCCTCGCTCCACCCCCTCGCGCCCGCGCTCCCGGCGCCTCGCGGCGCCGGCGCTGGGCGCCGTGGCCCTGGGCCTGGCGCTGTGGATCACGGCGGCGACCGGCCAACCCGAGTTGCCGAAACGGGACCAGCGTCCCCGGGACGCGCCTGGCGAGCCGCCGCAGGTCGTGCTCCACGAGTACGTGCCCACGGAGGGCGAGCTGCAATCCCTGGTGGAGTTCGTCCAGCAGACCGGAGCCCACCAGCTCCCGCCGGGGTTCAAGCAAGACGGAGCGTCCCTCGCCCGACCCGATGACGGGCTCGCCCCTCGGCGCGAAGAGCGCACCATCAGCCGCATGGATCGCCGGACCCGCCGTGACGAGCGGGCGGGGCCCGACCGACAGACCCGCCACGAGGGGGAGCTCCACTATCAGGCCGTGTTCAACCCCTCGGTGGTGCCCTTCAAGCGGGTCACGTCCCTGGACGCGGTGGACCCGCGCTTCGTGCTGCTGCGGCAAAAGCCCCGCTACGCTCCGGTCTCGCTGACGACCTTTACCGGGAGCCCGGACCGGACCCTGTTCTGGGGCTCAGTGCTGGTGCGAGGCCGGCGATCCGAGACGCTGCCCCTGCCGTCGGTCGCCCCCGACATGGCCATTCACGGCTACGAGACCGTCCCCCAGGGGCGCGAGGTGGCATTTTTCAAAGACGGCGCAGACAACTTCGCGGTGCGCCTCGCGCGGGGCGGGAAGCTGCGGCTGCGGTTTCTCGTCTCGGCCCCGCGCCGCTACTTCAACGCCGCGGTGCCCGAGGGGCTGACCCTGGCGGACGTGCCCGCCTCGCGTCGCCCTGCCGTGCCCGCCGCCGTGGGGGCGGCGACCCGGCGCATGCACCAGCGCCTCGGGCTGCGCCCCGACGCGCCCCTCGCAGCGCTGGTGGACCGGCTGGTGGCTCACTTCCGCGCCTTCGAGGAGGGCCCCCTGGCGGTCAACACGGGCAACACCTACGAGGATCTGACCGTGAGCCAGCGCGGCGTGTGCCGACACCGCTCCTACGCCTTCGTCATTACTTCCCTGGCCCTCGGGCTGCCGGCCCGCTACGTCACCAACGAGGCGCACGCCTTCGTGGAGGTCTGGATCCCCCGCACCGGATGGGCGCGCATCGATCTGGGGGGAGCGGCCAACGAGCTCAATGTCTCGGGGGCCCGGGACCGGGCCGTGCACCGCCCCGTGGAGGACCCGTTTCCCAAGCCCCCCGCCTACGGCCAGAACTACAGCCGCCTCAACGGCGCGGTCACCGGGCTCACCGCCCGGCAGCGCCGCGGCCCGCGGCCCCGCACCGGCCACGGGGCCCGCCGCAAGCTCGACCCCAGCCAGCCCGGACCGGCGCCCGGTCCCGCGGCGGATCCCGCGCGGCCTTCTCCGCGGGCGACGGCCTCGCCTCCGACGCCGACGCCCACCCCCACCACCACGCCGGTGGCCCTCCAGGTGGAGGCGGCGGTCTCCAGCGGCCTGCGCGGCGAGCCCCTCACGGTGCGGGGACGGATCACCCACGGGCGTACCGGGGCGCCCCTGGCCCGGCGGCCGGTGGAGCTGCTTTTGCGCAAGCCGGGCTCGAAGGACCTGATCATCCTCGGCGAGACCGTGAGCCAGCCCGACGGTGGCTTTACGCTCGTGACCACCGTGCCCCTGGCCACGCGGGTGGGCACCTACCAGGTGGTGGCCTACAGCCCCGCGGACAAACAGCACCAGGCCGGCTGGTCCCGTAGCCGGTAGCCATCGGCGCGCTGGCGGCGCCTCGCGCGCCGCGCCGGCTGAGCGCTGCCCGCGCCTGCCGGCTAGGCCAGGGCGCGCAGGCCGTCGAAGTCGGTGACGATCACCTTGCGGCCGTCCATGGCGATCAGGCCACGCTTTTTGAACTGCGAGAGGGTGAGGCTCACCGTCTCCCGGGTGGAGCCGATGAGGTTGGCCATCTCCTGGTGGGTGATCTTGATGGCCACGAGGGTCCCGCGGGCATCCTCCACGCCGTAGTCACGGCCGAGCTGGAGCATCAGGTCGGCCAGCTTGGAGTTCACGTCCCGAAAGATGAGCCGGGCCACCTTGTTCTCCACGCCGTTGCGGCGCCGGTTCGACACCTGCATCAGGTCCCACGAGAGGCGGGGGTATCGCTCCACCAGCGCCTCGAAGGCGGGGCGCTCCACCTCCGTGATCAGGGCGTTTTCCATGGCCTCGGCCATCTCCTCGCGCGGGTTGCCCTCGCCGAGACACAGCTCCCCGAAGATTTCGCCCGGGACCCGATAGGCCAGCGTGAGCTCTCGCCCGTCGCGGGTGACCTTGGAGATCTTGACCCGGCCCCCATTGAGGAAGAAGACCGACTGCCCTGGATCGCCAGTGATGTAGAGCACGTGGCGGCGCCGGACCTCACGCATCTCGACGTGATCGACGAGGCGGCCGAAGGCGTCAGCCGGCAGCCCTTCCAGCAGGGGGATCTTCTTCAAGTACCAGAGAAGGCGTCGCTCTTCTTGCACCGCTGCCTCCCGCGCCCGTGTCGATACGGAGTAGACCCGGTCGCGCCGGTGTGGAGCCAGTCGCGCGGGTGTAGTCCTAGTTGCGTTTGAGTAATATACATCATGGAATGGCCCTGTAAAGTAACTTGTCTCACGAAAGTGGCTTTCCGGGATGCAATATGCCCGTGAGCCACCCCACGGGAGGCAGGCCAGCGCCTGGCGCGCCCCGCAGGTGGCCGCCGCTCACTGCGGTCCGGCTGCGCGGCGCCTCCATCGAGGCCGCTCGCCGTGAACTCTGACTCGACTTTCGCCCTTTTTTCCTGCTGCGAACGGCCGAAATCGCCCACGACTGCGTGAGCTCGCTTCGCTCGCGGGTCTGGGCTGGATCATTCCAGCGAGCTGGAATGATCCAGCCACCAGCGGCTCGGCGGATTTTTTGCGCAACGTACCACAGTACGCCTCCGCAAAAATCCACCTCGCGCCTTGTCGTGAACGATTTCTGCTCGTTCTCGCGACGAAAAAGACGAAAAAAAGGGCGAAAGTCGAGTCTGAAAGGAACGCCCGGCTCTCGGGGCCTATTTTTTATTCGCGCTTTTGCGTGAGGTGCGCTGGCGGGCGCGGGCGCCCAGGCGGGTCTTGAGGTAGGTGGCGGTGTGGGAGCGGGCCACCTTGACCACGTCCTCCGGGGTCCCCGCGGCCAGCAGCTCCCCGCCATCCTCGCCCCCCTCGGGACCGAGGTCGATGATGTAGTCGGCGCACTTGATGACGTCGAGGTTGTGCTCGATCACCACCACGGAGTTGCCCGCGTCGGTGAGGCGATTGAGCACGTCGAGCAGCCGGTTGATGTCCTCGAAGTGCAGCCCTGTGGTGGGCTCGTCCAGGATGTACAAGGTCTTGCCGTGGGACTTCTTCGAGAGCTCCCGCGACATCTTGATGCGCTGGGCCTCTCCCCCCGACAGCGTGTTGGCGGGCTGGCCGAGGCGCAGGTAGCCGAGCCCCACCTCCATGAGGGTCTCGAGCTTCTGGCGCACCTTGGGGATGTGCCCGAGAAACTCCGCCGCCTGGCGCACGGTCAGATCGAGGACATCGGCGATGTTCTTACCCTTGTAGCGGACCTCAAGGGTCTCGCGGTTGAACCGGCGGCCCTCGCACTCCTCACAGGTGATGAACACGTCGGGCAAAAAGTTCATCTCGATGCGCAACACGCCGTCGCCCTCGCAGGCCTCGCAGCGCCCCCCCTTGACGTTGAAGGAGAACCGCCCCGCCTTGTACCCCCGCATCTTCGACTCGGGAAGCTTGGCGAACAGGTCGCGGATCAGCGTGAACACCTGGGTGTAGGTGGCCGGGTTGGACCGCGGCGTGCGCCCGATGGGGTTCTGATCGATGGCCACCACCCGGTCGATGAGGTGCAGGCCGGTGAGGTCCTCGTAGGGCCCCACCAGCATGCTGGAACGGTAGAAGCGCTCCTGCAGCGCCCGCAGCAGGGTATCGATGACCAGCGACGACTTGCCACTGCCCGAGACGCCGGTGACGCACGTGAACAGACCGATGGGGAACCGGACCGTGATGTCCTTGAGGTTGTTGGTGGTGACGCCCTTGAGCATCAGGTACTTGTTGCCGGGCTGCCGTCTTCGGCGGGGGATCTCGATGGCCCGGTTCCCGCTCAGGTAGGCCCCGGTGAGCGAGGCGCGATGACGCTCGAGCTCCTCCGGGGGCCCGGCGGCGACCACCCGCCCTCCCAGCATGCCGGCCCCCGGCCCCATGTCCACCACGTAGTCGGCGGCCCGGATGGTGTCCTCGTCGTGCTCCACCACGAGCACGGTGTTGCCCAGGTCCCGCAGCCGCGCCAGGGACTCCAGCAGCCGCTGGTTGTCGCGCTGGTGCAAGCCGATGGAGGGCTCGTCGAGCACGTAAAGCACCCCCGAGAGCGCCGAGCCGATCTGGGTGGCCAACCGAATGCGCTGCGTCTCACCCCCCGACAGCGTGGCTACGGATCGATCCAGGGTCAGGTATCCCACCCCCACGTCCACCAGGAACCGCAACCGGTTGCAGATCTCCTGCAGCACGCGGTCTGCGATCTCCGCCTCCTGGGGCTCGAGCTCCAGGCGCTCGAAAAACGTCTGGCTGTCGTGGACCGACAGCGAGGTGACCGCGTGCACCGGCGTCTTGCCCAGCAGCACGTGGCGGGACTCGGGCCGCAGCCGGGTGCCGTGACACTCGGGGCAGACCACCTCGCGCATGTAGCGGTTGAACTCCTCGAAGGCCTCGTCCACGCCGTCTTCCCCACGGCCCCCGTCGCGACGGCGGCGTTCCATCTCGCGCAGCCGCCGCTCGAGGTTCGGGATCACGCCCTCGAAGGGCCGCTTGACCTTGCCCCGGCCCCGGCCCGTGGGAAACACCAGCTCCTGCTCTCCGGAGCCGTGGAGCAGCAGGTGCTTCTGCTCGGCGGTCAAAAGCCGCCACGGCGTGTACATGTCGAAGCCGAAGTGCTCGGTGACGGCCTCGAGGATCTGCTGGAAGTAGGCCGCGGAGCGCCGGGCCCACGGCTCCACCGCCCCCTCGCGCAGCGACAGCTCCACGTTGGGCACCACCCGGCTCTCCTCGAACCGATAGAGCCGACCGAGCCCGTCGCACCGCGGACAGGCGCCGTGGGGGCTGTTGAACGAGAACATCCGCGGCGACAGGTCCGGCATGCTGAAGCCGCACTGCACGCAGGCGAAGCGCTGGGATAAGATCTCGTCGTCTCCGTTGAGGGGTTGGACCTTGACCAGGCCGTCCGCGAGACGCAGGGCCACCTCCACCGAATCCGAGAGCCGGCGGCGCAGCCCGTCTTTCATCACCAGGCGGTCGACGTACACGTCCAGGTCGTGGCGTTTGCGCTTGTCCAGCTTGATGGGATCGCTGAGGTCGCACAGGTCCCCGTCGATGGCGACCCGCGTGAAGCCCTCGCGGCGCAGCGCCTGGAGCTCGTCGCCGAAGGCGCCCTTGCGGCGCCGGATCACCGGGGCCACCACCGAAAACCGCGTCCCCTTGGGAAAGGCCAGGATCCGGTCGATGATCTGCTGGGCCGACTGCGCGCGGATGGGCAGCCCGCAGTCGGGGCAATGGGGCCGCCCCAGCCGGGAGTACAGCAGCCGGATGTAGTCGTAGATCTCGGTGGCCGTGCCCACCGTGGAGCGGGGGTTCTTCGAGCTCGAGCGCTGCTCGATGGACACCGCGGGGCTCAAGCCGTCGATGGAGTCCACGTCCGGCTTGACCATCTGCGGCATGAACTGCCGCGCGTAGGTCGACAGGCTCTCCACGTAGCGCCGCTGCCCCTCGGCGTAGATGGTGTCGAACGCCAGCGACGACTTGCCCGATCCCGACAGACCGGTGATCACCACCAGTTGATCTCGCGGGAGCGCGACGTCCACTTTCTTGAGGTTGTGGGTCCGCGCCCCCTTGACGATGATGCTCTTGGCCTTCAGCACCGCTTTCATCCGCGCTCGGGGACGACTCGCTCCCTGAGATCCGCTCGGGATTTCTCTAGCTCACTGCTGGGTCGGACACCTTCTGCCGAAGGCTGCGACGATATCAGCTTGACGCAGCCTGTCAACTTGGATCGCGGGATTTGTGGTTTTGCTCCGGCGTCTCCCAACGAGCTGGAAACGCTACTTTTTCTCGGCTCGGATCCTTCGCCTGGCCAGGGATACTGCTAGGTCCAGGGCCGCGCGCATGCTCGAGGCGTCGGCCTGCCCGCTCCAGGCGAGGTCGGCGGCCGTGCCGTGGGCCGGCGAGGTCCTGACGTAAGGCAGCCCCGCGGTGAAGTTCACCGCCTGGTCGAACGCCAGCAGCTTCACGGGAATGAGCGCCTGATCGTGATACGCGGCCACCACCGCGTCCCAGCGCCCCTGGCAGGTTTGGCGAAACACGGTGTCGCCGGGCAGCGGGTCCGACACCTCGGCCTCGATCCCCGCCTGTCGCAGTCGCTGCCGCGCCCGCCGCAAGGCGGGTCGCATCACCTGCCGCTCCTCGGTGCCCAAAAGCCCCCCTTCTCCGGCGTGGGGGTTGAGCCCCGCCACCGCCACCCGGGGATGCGACAGGCCGAAATCGCGCACCAAGGAGCCGGTGGTGATCACCACCGCCGAGAGCAGCGCTTCGGCCAGCACCTTCGGCACCTTGGCCAGCGGCAGGTGCACGGTGGCCGGAACCACCCGCAAAGAGGGCGCCACGAACATCATGACCACGGGGACGCCGGCCTCCGCCGCCAGATATCCCGTATGGCCAGGGTGGACGAAGCCGGTCTCGGCCAGCCGGGCCTTGTCCACCGGCGCGGTCACCAGGGCATCCACCCGCCCCGCTCGACAGTGCGCCACCGCCTGCTCGAGCGCGAGGCGCTGGGCCAGGCCCGGCGCGCCGAAGGGGTCCGGGGGCCCGGCGGGCTCCTGCACCGTCGCGGGCAGATCCCGCCCCGGTACCGGGATCCCCAACTCCCGCAGCCGCTCGAGCACCACCTGGTGGGCATGGATCACCGGTGGCGGGCCGTTCCAGCCCACCAGGGCCCGGGCGAGCAGCTCGGGCCCGACCCCGGTGGGATCTCCCTGAGTGAGGTGTAGACGAACGGCCTCGAGGGCGGCGGGTCGGCTCGCGCCCGGATCGTCGCGATCGCGGCGGGTGGTCATGGTTGGGTATGGGTAGAGGGGGAAAACGCCGCGAGGGCGCCGCGGTCAACGTGGGAAGCCGGCAGCCCTCGATCCCCTTTCCCCCGGAGGCGAAACGCCCGAAGCGAGGGGTCCCGGCCCGCGAGAAGGGGGCCGGGCTGCGAAGACGCCGCCGGCTCGGAACCGGGCGGCTAGTGGCCTTCCTGGCGACGCATCCGCCGCTTGCGACGGCGGGCCGCCTCGCGGCTCTTGCGCTTGCGACGCTGGCTCGGCTTTTCGTAGTGCCGTCGCCGCTTCATCTCCCGCAGCACCCCCTCGCCGGCCGTGAGGCGGCGTAGCTTGCGGATGGCGCGCTCCACGCCCCGCTCGTCGACCTTGACCTCCAGGGGTTTGCCCAGCACGGGCTCTGGATTGTGTTGCGACATTGCGTTCCTTTGCGTCTTGCGTGATCCGGGTCCATCCGGGATCCACTCCGGTTCCCGGGAGCCGTTCTCTTACCGCCGACCGGCCGGGCTGTCAACCACTGTTGCGCCACGCTGGCGCGTCGGGGAAAGGGCGCGCGCAGGCGGCCACGGTGAATCCCGCAGCACGAGCCCGCCTCTACCGGGTTGCCCACGACCCGGATCGGATGCATTGTACCGGCCACCAGACAGGGGGCCTCGCGTTTCCAGGCTGCGAGGGCCCCCTGCTGTTCGCACCTGGCCCATGGAGGAGCCCTTGGAGACCCAGCCAACCCCCTATCGCCGCACCGCGCGCGCCCCCGACGCCCTGCGCCCCCTGTCGCTGCAGACCGCGGTGTTGATGCACCCGGAGGGATCCGCCGAGATCGCCTTCGGTCACACCCGCGTGCTGTGCACTGCCTCGGTAGAGACGACGGTGCCGGCGTTCGCCGAGATGCAGGGCCACGGCTGGGTGACCGCCGAGTACGCCATGTTGCCCCGCGCCACCAACACCCGCGGCCGCCGCACGCCCAGCGGCCGCTCCCGCGAGATCAGCCGCCTGGTGGGCCGGGTGCTGCGCCAGGCCGTGGACCTAGAGGCCCTGCGGGGGTTCGTGGTCACGGTGGACTGCGACGTGCTGCAGGCCGATGGAGGCACCCGCACCGCCGCGATCACGGGCGGATACGTCGCCCTGGCCCAGGCGCTCACCGGCCTGGAGCGCGCCGGCCGGGTGCCGGGCTCCACCCTGCGCGAGCCCGTGGCCGCGGTGAGCGTCGGGCTGGTGGGAGGCGAGCCCCTGCTGGACCTGGAGTACGAGGAGGATCACCGCGCGGAGGTGGACCTCAACGTGGCCATGACCGCCGCGGGCCGGCTCGTGGAGATCCAGGGCACCGCCGAGCGGGCGCCCTTTTCCCGGCCCCAGCTCGAGCGGCTGCTGGATCTGGCGCAGCGCGGCATCGACGAGCTGATGACGCTGCAGGCCAAAGCGCTGGAGACCGAAGCGCCATGACGGACCGCAAGACCGACCGCCAGAGCGACACCCACCGGCGTCCCCCCCAGGGGGACGGCGAGGTGCCGCAGAGGCCCGACGCGGCGGCGACGCGCCGGACCCTCGTGTTCGCCACGCGCAACGCGGGCAAGCTCGCCGAGCTCGAGGCCCTGGTGGCCCCCTTGGGTCTCGATGTCCTCGGCGTGGCCGAGCTCTCCGGCGTACCCGAGGTGCAAGAGGACGGGGAGACCTTCGAGCACAACGCCGTCAAGAAGGCCTGCGAGGTGGCCCGGGCCAGCGGCCTGCCCGCCCTGGCGGACGACTCCGGGCTCGAGGTGGATGCCCTGGATGGCGCCCCGGGCGTCCTCTCGGCGCGCTACAGCGGCCCCGGGGCCACCGACGCCCGAAACAACGCCGCGCTGCTCGAGGCCCTGGCCGGAGTCCCGGCCGAGCGGCGGGCCGCGCACTTCACCTGCGTCATGGCGCTGGCCGAGCCCGGCCCCGCCGCTGCCGACGCGCCGCCGGCCGACGCGCCGCCGGCCGACGCGGCGGCCGCCACGCCGGCCGACGCGCCGGCCGTCCACGTGACCCGCGGCCGCTGCGACGGGGTCATCCTCGACGCCGCCCGGGGCGACGGGGGCTTTGGCTACGATCCGCTGTTTTTCGTGCCCGAGCAGGGCGCCTCCTTCGCCGAGCTGCCCCGGGCGGTGAAAAACCGCATCAGCCACCGCGCCCGCGCCCTGCAGGCCATGCGTGAGCTGCTCGAGCGCCGGTTCGGTCGCTGACCCGCTCGCGCCGACCCGCTCGCGCCGACCCGCTCGCGCCGACCCGCTCGCGCCGACCCGCTCGC
>CAYFWA010000192.1:2767-9902 GCA_964346625.1 uncultured Myxococcales bacterium | reverse complement strand
GGCGAGGGGGGAGCTAGGCGTTCTTTTGGAACTTGCGGAGGAAGTCCACCAGCTTCTCTACGCCGAGCAGGGGCATGGCGTTGTAGATGGAGGCGCGCAGGCCGCCCACCGAGCGGTGGCCCTTGAGGCCGGCGAAGCCGGCCTCGGTGGCCTCGGCGATGAGGCGTTTTTCCAGCTCCTCGCTCGGCAGCCGGAAGGTCACGTTCATCAGGGAGCGGCTGTCGGCCTCGGCCGTGCCCTGGAAGAAGTCGCCGCTGTCGATCAGGTCGTACAGCAGCGCCGCCTTCTTGCGGTTCACCTCCTCCACCGCGCCGATGCCGCCCTGCTCCTCGATCCACTCCAGCACGCGGCCCACCATGTAGATGGCGAAGGCCGGGGGGGTGTTGCCCAAGGAGTCCTTGTCCGCGAACAGCTTGTAGTTGAGCATGTAGGGCAGCTCGTCACCGCAGCGATCGAGCAGCCGCTTGCTGATCACCACCACGGTCACGCCCGCGGGACCGAGGTTCTTCTGAGCGCCGGCGTAGGCGAGGTCGAACTTGGACCAATCGAGCTTGCGACAGGCGATATCCGAGCTCATGTCCACCACCAGGGGCACGTCCCCCGTGTCGGGCCAGGCATGGTACTGGGTCCCGAAGATGGTGTTGTTGGAGCACAGGTGCAGATAGGCCGAGTCGGAGTTGACCTGAATCTCCTCGGGCTTGGGCACGCGCCGACACACCCCGTCGTCGCCCCGGGTGGACAGCAGCACGTTGACCTTGCCCACCTTCTTGGCGGCGGCGATGGCCTTCTTGGTCCAGGTGCCCGTGTCCACGTAGTCGGCCGCCTTATCGAGCGGCAGCAGGTTCATGGGAACCATGGAAAACTGCAGGTTCGCCCCGCCCTGGAAAAACAGGATCTCCCGATCCGCCGGAATCTCCAGCAGCTTGGCCAGCCGGGCCTTGGTCTGCTGAAAGACGGCGTCGAACTCCTTTGACCGGTGGCTGGTCTCGAGGATGCCGATGCCGGATCCGTCGAAGTCCACCAGGTCCTGCTTGGCCTTTTCGAGGGCCGGCAGCGGCAGCACCGCCGGACCCGGGTTGAAGTTGTATTTGCGTCCACTCATCGGGGTCACTCCTTGAATTGGTGAATCCGTGAATCCGTGAATCCGTGAATCCGTGAATCCGTGAATCCGTGATGCCTGTCGGTGAATCCGTGTCGCGGTGCCGGCGCCGGAGCCGGGCTCACTCCGCGAGCCTGGGCAGCGGAGACACGCGCCCTTCGAGCCCCCCTTTTGCAACGCGGCCCGCGTACAGAGTCAAGCGTTTTCGGTCGCCCGGAAGGTCCGCCAAAATCGCGGCGGGCCTCCCTACAGCGCCGCCGCGTCCTTGAGCCGCTCCACCAGATCGATGTAGCGCTGCTTGGCCTCGCGCGGGTCGGTGCCTTCGAGCGCCTTCCAGGCGTCGTACTTGGCCCGCCCCTTGAAGTCCATCATCCCCGGCCGCTTGCCGGTGACGTCCCCCACAGCGCCCTGCTTGTACAGCGAGTAGAGCTGCAGCAGGGTCTCGGTGTCCGGCCGCTCGGGCAGCCCCTGCACCTCCTGAGCCGCCTGCTCGAAGCGCTGATCCAGCTCTGGATTGTCCGACATCGCTCGACCTCCCGCATATCAAAGGTATCGCGGATAATGACACGAAACCGCGGGCGACGGCAGCGAGGTGGGCGAAGTATCTCGAAAAACTGTGCTGTCGGGGCGCGGCTGCTTGCGTATCCGAGCACACATCCCTCCGGCAGAGCCGGAGGGATGTGTGCTCGGATACGCTGCGGAAAGACTAAACGCGCTCACGCGCTCTTGCGGCGCTGGGCCTCGAGCTGGTGGCGGCGCTGGGCCGACAGCTCGGCCTTGCGCAAGCGGATGGACTCCGGGGTCACCTCCACCCGCTCGTCGTCCCGAATGAAATGGATGGCGCGCTCCAGGGTCATGGGCTTGACCGGCGTGAGGATCACGTTCTCGTCGCGGCCCGCGGCCCGCATGTTGGTGAGCTTCTTCTGCTTGGTGGCGTTGGCGTCGATGTCCCGGGGGCGGTTGTGCTCGCCGAAGATCATCCCCTCGTAGACCGGGTCCCCGGGGACGATGAAGAGCTGGCCCCGGGGCTCGAGGTTGAACAGCGCGTAGGCCACGGCGGTGCCCTGCCGATCCGCGACGATGGAGCCCGTGCGCCGGGTGGGAAACTCCCCGCGGTGCTCCTCGTAGCCGTCGAACTGCCAGTTCATGATACCCGTGCCCCGGGTGTCGGTGAGAAACTCGTCCCGGTAGCCGATGAGCCCGCGGGAGGGGATGGAGAACTCCAGCCGCACCCGCCCGGCGCCCGCCTGCGACATCTGGGTCATCCGCCCCTTGCGCACCGCCAGCTTCTCGGTGACCAGCCCGACGTAGACCTCTTCGCAGTCCACCAGGAGCTGCTCGATGGGCTCGAGCTGCAGCCCGCCACGCTCCTTGCAGATCACCTCGGGCCGCCCCACGGTGAGCTCGAAGCCCTCGCGCCGCAAGGTCTCGATGAGGATGGCGAGCTGCAGCTCCCCCCGCCCCTTGACCAGAAACGCCTCCCCGCTCTCCAGCTCCTCTACCTCGATAGCCACGTTCCGCAGGGTCTCCTTGAGCAGCCGCTCGCGGATCTTGCGGGATTGGACGATGGTCCCCTCGCGCCCCGCGAAGGGCGACGTGTTGATGGTGAAGCGCATGGACACCGTGGGCTCGTCCACGGTGATCCGCGGCAGGGGGCGGGGGCGGTCCCCCAGACCCCCCATGCAGATGGTGTCCCCGATGGTGACGTCCTCCACCCCGGACAGCACGATGATGTCCCCCGGCTCGGCGGCGTCGGCCTCCACGAGCTGCATCCCCTCGTAGACCTGGATCCGGGAGACCTTGAGGGGCGTGGACTGCCCCTGGGGCCCGAGGCACAGCAGCCCCTCCCGGGACCGCGCCCGGCCGCTATCCACCTTGCCCACGGCCAGCCGCCCCAGGTAGTCGGAGTAGCTCAGGTCGGACACCAGCATCCGAAACGGCGCCTCGGGATCGTGCGTCGGCCCGGGGATCTCGCGCAGGATGCGCTCGAACAGCGGCCCGAGATCCGTGCCCGGCTCCTCGAGGCGGGCGTGGGCCACGCCGTCGCGGCCCCTGGCGAACACGTAGGGGAAGTCGAGCTGCTCCTCGTCGGCCCCCAGGTCGATGAACAGGTCGTAGATCTCATCGAGCACCGCGCGCGCCCGCGCGTCGGGGCGATCGAGCTTGTTGATCACCACGATCACGCGGAGCCCCGCCTCGAGGGTCTTTTTGAGCACGAAGCGCGTCTGGGGCAGCGGCCCCTCCGAGGCGTCCACCAGCAGCAGGGCGCCGTCGGCCATGGACAGGGCCCGCTCCACCTCGCCGCCGAAGTCGGCGTGGCCCGGGGTGTCGATGATGTTGATCTTCACGCCGTCCCGGATCACCGCGCAGTTCTTGGCCGCGATGGTGATCCCGCGCTCCCGCTCCAGGTCCATGGTGTCCATGGCCCGCTCGTTGACCGCCTGTCCGACCCGAAACACGCCGCTCTGGGCGAACAGGGCGTCCACCAGGGTGGTCTTGCCGTGATCCACGTGGGCGATGATGGCGACGTTGCGAATCTGATCGTTGGTCTTCATGCCGTTCCCTGGGCCCCGCGGCGCGGCGGGGTACATCGGAAGCGGGTCCGTCCCCGCGGTGTCTTGTCTCTTCGGCCGGGCCCCGCTACCATCCCGGGGTCTGCTCGCGCGTCCGATGAGCGATGGGCGGCGCTGACCACGGGTGCCGGAATATTCGTCATCCGGGCCGGCTTTTCAAGCCAGAATTTGGGTTTTCCAGGAGCTCGCTGCCGGTAAAGCCCCTTTCGGCTCGCTTCGGTCCCCCTGCTGCCCCGACCTCCCTGATCCCGCTGTCATGGACACTCTCATCCTCAGCCCGCCGGCCTGCACCCCGGCCGAGCCCCCCGCCGGGGCGTTCACCCTGGCCGCCGCCCTGGCCGGCCAAGGCGTGGAGGCGGGGCTGCTGGACCTGTCGCTGGAGCTGTATCACCGCGTGCTGGAGCCCCCGGCGGCGCGCTCGGCGGCGCTGCGCTCCGCCCTGCGGACGCTGGCCGAGGCGCCCGGGGGCTACGATCCCGAGCGTCACCGCTCCGCCCTCGGTCACCTGCACCACGCCCTGCGGGGCTGGAACGAGGCCCACCCCGGCTGGAAGCTGACCCTGATGGACCTCACCCCCCCGGGCGGGGTCCACGTGCCGCGCCGGATCGCGGCGCGGCTGGAGACCGAGCCGAGCCCCTTTGCCGGGCTGTGGGCCGAGGCGCTGGACCCGGTGCTCGACCGAGAGCGACCCCGCCAGGTGGTGATCTCACTTTCCTACCTGTCTCAGCTCGCGGCCACCGTGGACCTGGCCGCGCACCTGCGCGCGCGGGGTCTCGCGCCCCGGGTGGGCGGCTCGCTGATCCGCTCGCTGGAGCTCACCGGTAGCGGCCTGCGGGCGCTGCGGGACGCCCTGCCGGGCGTCGCGCTGGACTCCGGAGACGGCGCGGCGCTGCTGGGTGGATGCCGCAAGGGGCGAGGAGGCGTAGCGCCGAGACCGGCGGGGCGCGCCCCGGGCTCCCCTCATCCGGGGCTGCTGCAGCGGCTGGCCTGGCCGCGCCTGCTGTCCTCCCGACCCTACCTCAGCGCCCGGCCCATCGTGCCGGTGCCCCTGTCGGTGGGCTGCTACTGGCGGCGGTGCCTCTACTGTCCCGACCGCACCCTGCCGCACCAGCGCGTGCCCCTTGGGGCACTGGCGGGCCTGCTGGAGTCCCTGCCGACCGACGTGCGAGAGGCGGGCCCCGTGCTCCACCTGCTGGACTCGGCGCTGCCCCCGGGGGCCACCGTGGCCGCGCTGAACCTGTTTCGTGACCACGGGGCACGCTTTTACGGCTTCGCCCGCCCCACCCGCAAGTGGCTCGAGGGCGACCGCCTCGGCCGCTGCGCCGAGGCCGGCGCGCGGATGCTGCAGCTCGGCATCGAGAGCGGAAGCCCCGGCCTGCTGGCGCGCTATCAAAAGGGCATCGAGCCGGCGGACGCCGAGCGGGTGCTCGACGCCGCGGCCGAGGCGGGGATCCGCACCTACCTCTACCTGCTGTTCGGCCTGCCCGGCGAGACGGCCGCGGACCGCGAGGCCACGCGAGCGCTGCTGGTGCGCCGGCAGGCGTCGGTGGACTTTCTGAACCTGTCGCTGTTCAACCTGCCCCGCGACTGCGAGATGAGCCACCGGGCCGCAGAGTTGGGCCTGGAGCTGCAGCCGCTGCCCGCCGAGGTGGAAGGGAAAGACGCCGAAGACCGGCGGGAGTCCGGGTGGAAAAACGAGGGAGTCGAACGGAGCGACGAAGGGGAAAGGCGGGAAGACGAGGGGCGGCTGCGCCTCTACTGGGCGTTTCGGTACCAGGGCACCTCGCCCCGACAGGAGGCCCGCCGGTTCCTCAAGGAGAGGCTGCGCCCCACCCCTGCGGTGCGCGCCGCGATCCAGCGCACACCGCGCTGGCTGCGCGCCGCTCACCTAGCGCTGATGCGCCTGCCCGGGCGCCGAGCGCCATGAGACCTCCGGAGCCGTGAGAACTCTCGAGAGGTTCCCGCATCGAGATCGATCGTCCGATCAACCGTACTTCTGGAGCACGAGCTGCTCGTACAGGTCGATGCCCTGGGCGCTGAGCCGGGCCGAGGTGACGCGCTCTCCCTGCTCGTCGAGGGTGAGCTTGAGGTAGCCGAGCTCCTCCAGGTAGCGCAGGTCGGGCTCCAGCCGCGCCACGTCGGGCAGCTCGGCGACCCACTCCCGCAGGCCGGCCACGGGGAGCTCGGCAAAGGCCTGCTGGCGCCAGTGGTCGTACAGCGCATCGAAGATGCCGCGGCGCAGCCGCCAATCGAAGCCGCCCCCCGGGCCGCCGCTCGAGGCGGTCATCAGCGGACCGCCCAGCCGGAAGATCTGCTTGCCCGCCACCGGGTTGATGAGGGCCCCGAAGGCGAGCCACAGCGCGATGGCCGCCAGCGCCACCGTGAGCCCGGCGATCACCGGATCCAGGGCTTGGGCGCCGGTCACCGACTTGGCGATGCGCACCACGAACAGCAGATCGATGTCGAGCAGGAACAAAAACAGCAGCTTGCTGAAAAAGCCGAAGGCGTAGGTGAGCGCCAAGAAGATCAGGAGCATCACGATCTCGGTGGCGAGCCCCACCGCCGGATCCGGCACCACGCCCCGGGACAGGGCGTGCAGCGCCCAGCCGTTGACCAGCCACAGGAAGGCGAAGGCGGTGAACACCGTGCCCGACAGCACGTTCTTGTTGGCCAGGGCCATCAACCCCGCCAGGAGCTGGCAGCCGGCGCCGAACAGCAGCGCGAACACGGCCGCGGTCTCGAGCCCGGCCGGAGTGAGGCCATGGCCCAGGGCCGAAGGCACCAGCGCCGCGCAGCCCACGGCGAGCCCCAACAGCCCCAGCGGTATCGGGTTTCCGAAGACCTCCCGGGCCGCCGCCGGACCCAGCTCGATACGTCTCACCATCGGCTATCCTCCTTTTCGCTCTGTCCCAGGCTGCCACAGGCCTCCGCCACGGCGGCCTCTACGCTAGATCGGTCACTCCGCGGCTGGGTTGTGCAGTTGCGAAGATTATGTAGCACCGCACAATCAGCGAGTCAAGCAAAATGCTGCGATGCAAAATCCCTTTATCAACCTAGGGAACCCTTCGGTAAGTCCTGCGGCGCGAAAACCCAATTAACCGAATATTTCTGTATTTTTTTGTATTTGGGACCGCACGGTGGCGCGACGTCCCTGTACGCTCCGCCTCGGGTTGGACACGATTACGGTTATACGTTGTATGAGAAGATCAACGTATAACACCCGTCGGTCACCTCGTTCAGCAGCTCGCGTTCAGCATCTCGACGAGCAGACACGCCAGGGGTTGGGGGAGCTCGGCATCGGATGAGCGCCCGCGCCTCCGCGTCTGGCGTGGCAGGAAAACGACACGGCCCCCCAGCGCGCTCGATTGAATCACGTCAGTTCGAACTACCAAGATTCACACATGATTTTGGTCTTGTGCCCTCCGGCCCCGATGCGGTATGGGAAAGACGAAGAACGAAGAAC
>CAYFWA010000192.1:597-2667 GCA_964346625.1 uncultured Myxococcales bacterium | reverse complement strand
AGACGACAGACGATAGACGTAAGGCGAAAGACGACAGACGACAGACGACAGACGACAGACGTAAGGCGAAAGACTTGAATCATATGTGAGGGTCCCGTCACGGTCCGATGGGGACCGGCGGTCACTCGGTGGAGGGTTTATCATGCGACACGCGATGACGGTGGTGGCGCTCGCTGGCGCCCTGAGCCTGCTGCTCGGGGCCTGCGGTCCCGTGGACGCGAACCAGAACGAAAACGGCGAGCCGGATGCCCAGACCACGCCGCAGGATGCGAGCACGGGTTGGTCCGACGGCGACCTCACGCCGGGCGACGCCGACGTGTGCGAGGACGTGGTGGACGTGGTGTTCGTGCTGGACGTCTCGAGCTCCATGGGCTTCGTGCTCGACGAGCTCGAGCAGGGCATCGGCGAGGTGGTGACCGCGGCCAACGACCTGGCGCCCGACGCCCACTTCGGCCTGGTGCCCTTCGTGGACAACCACGTGCTGGACGATCAGGGCGACCTCGAGGGCGGGGTGGTACACACCCAGGCGAGCACCCTGCAGTCGGCCTTTACCTACTACCGCGAGAGCTTCACCGACCCCAACCGCAACCCGGGCGACGGCCTGTCGGGCCCCGAGACCCAGAACCCCATCTGCGAGGAGAACGCCCTGGACGCGCTGTACGCCGCGGCCAACGACTTCCCCTGGCGCACCAACGCCACGCGGGTAATCATCCTGGCCACCGACGACACCTTCATCGAGCACCCCGACAACTACGGCGATCGCGACGGCGACGGCGACACCACCTCCACCGACTTCCCCCGGGAGGGCGACTACCCGGCCCTGCACACCCTGGCCGAAACCGTGCCCGCGCTCACCGACAACCGCATCCGGGTCTTCTCCTTCACGCGCCTCGATCCCCCCGGGCCCCTGAGCCTCTCGCGCTGCGGCACCCCCCGCCGCCTGCCCTGGGAGTCCATCACCGACGGCTGGACCACGCCCTACAACGGCGCCGAGCCCATCCCCTCGGCCACCGACGGCTCCAACTTCGACCTCGACGAGGTGCGTGACGGCAACCGCTCGCTGCAAGACACCATCAACGAGGTGGTGGTGGACAGCTACTGCAACCCGCCGGTGCTGTAGCCTCCCCTTCCTTCGTTCGCGCCGTCCCCACCTCACGCCCCTCCCCGCGCCGATCTGCCACATCGGCGCCCCTCCATCCTTCCTTCGCGCCGTCCCCACCTCACGCCCCTCCCCGCGCCGATCTGTCGTATCGCGTACCACTCACAGCTCGAGGGCGATGCCCGCGGTCAGGCCACCCCACAGGGGAAACGGGAGGGTCCAGCCAACGTACCCCGCCGCCGTCAGCGCCACGGTCTGCCCGGTGGGATACCAGGCGACGCCGATCTCCGAGACCAGGTGAAACACCACCAGGTTCCGCACGTCCCACACCAGCCTCTGGGCGAAGGTGATCCTCACGTCGCCGATCCGGCGCCCCTGGCTCCACTCGAAGTCCAGGTGCGCGCTCCCGTCGGTGAGCGCGCGTGCCACGCGGGCCTCCGAGCCATCGGCGAGCCGCTCCTCGTCGTAGGTCTTGCCCCACACCATCCCGCCGCCGACTCCACCGCCGAAGGTGTAGCGTCGCCCCACGCGATAGCGGAGGCCCGCCCGGCCGCTGGCATACCCGTCCATGCGCTCGAGCTCCTCCAGCATGGCGAGGCGGGCATGCCAGAGCCCCGCGGCGCCGATGCTGATGGGCACGGAGAGCCGCGAGGTGGCGAAGGGCTCCACGTGCAGCACCCCTCCCGCCCCCCGGCCGATGCCTCCCTCGTCCTTGGCGCCGATGACGACCCCACCCCCGCCGTGGGCGGCCAGCACCACCTTCCCCGGCCGCTGGGGCCCGTGCAACACGTGCCCGACGAGCGGGGCCGGGGCGCACGCCGAAAGCACCATCACGAACGCGACCAGCCCGGTCATCCACCCCGCGCAAGACAACGTCCAAGAGGACGCGCGCACGGACGCGCCCGCGGACGTGACCGAGGACGCGCGCACGGACGCGCCCGCGGACGTGACCGAGGACGCGCGCACGGACG
>CAYFWA010000192.1:0-497 GCA_964346625.1 uncultured Myxococcales bacterium | reverse complement strand
CGCCCGCGGATGTGACCGAGGACGCGGATTCGTGCACAGGGTTGGACCGATCGCGTGATTCGTGCATCGTCGCCCCATGGACAGCAAGGACCATGCCGCGGCCAATCAGTCCCATGGATGGGGAAACCGCCGGGGATCCAGTCAACGAGGTGTGCGTCGATTGCAACAGCTGTGCGAAAGGGCCACAGCTTGCAATCCACGGCAGACAACCTGCTATGGTCGTCGATCATGATCCGCACGCGTAGCCACGGTCATTCTCCATTGCACGGGCAAGGCGGTGCTTTGCGTCGGGATTGGGAGGGGGGCCACGGGTGGAGATGCGGCGGCGGACCTACCGGCCACCCATGGGTGGCCGGCCTGCTGGCCGTCGGAGCGCTGCTGCTGCTCGGGGGCTGCACCTTCCTCGGCCGGGCCTTCACGTACCCCGGGGACGACCCCATCAGCCACGCGGGAAGCGATTTCCAGGTGACGGCGCCGGTCGCGCTGAGCGGTTTGCC
>CAYFWA010000191.1:4764-9976 GCA_964346625.1 uncultured Myxococcales bacterium | reverse complement strand
GAGCCCGACGACCAGCAGAGTAGCTGGCGTTTTCCCAAGGAGTTCTGGCTCGTCAGCCGCCCGCTCGCACAGCTCCATGAGGTTGACGAGCCCGACGACCAGCAGAGTAGCTGGCGTTTTCCCAAGGAGTTCTGGCTCGTCAACCTCATGGAGCTGTGCGAGCGGGCGGCCTACTACGGCTTTTTCATCGTGCTCACCCTCTACCTCACGCAGGTGGTGGGCTTTTCCGACAAGGAGACCGGCATCGTCGGGGGCGTGTTTTTCGCAGGGCTGTATCTGCTGCCGCCCTTCGTCGGGGCCATCTCCGACCGCATCGGGTTCAAGCGCGGGCTGCTGCTGGCCTTCGGGCTGCTGGCGGTGGGGTATTTCTTCCTGGGCGTGACCCACGCCAAGCCCCTGGTGGTGCTGCTGCTGGCCGTGGTGATGGTGGGGGGCTCGTTCATCAAGCCCCTGATCACCGGCACGGTGGCCAAGACCACCAACGAGGTCAACCGGGCCCGCGGCTACTCGCTTTTTTACTGGATCGTCAACATCGGCGCCTTCGGGGGCAAGACCGTGGTGCCCTCCATCCGCCAGGGCGTGGGCCTGGAGTACGTGAACTTCTTTTCGGCGGGCATGGCGGTCCTGGCGCTGCTGGTGGTGCTGTTTTTGTTCAAGCCCATCGAGCCCGCCAGGGAGCGCAAGACCCTCGGCGACGTGATACGCTCGCTGGTGGGGATCCTCACCACGCCCCGGCTCATGGCCCTCACCCTCATCGTCTCGGGCTTCTGGGTGATCCAGCACCAGCTCTACTCCACCATGCCCAAGTACGTGATCCGGCTGCTTGGCCCCTCGGCCAAGCCCGAGTGGCTGGCCAACGTCAACCCGCTGGTGGTGGTGATCTTCGTGGTGCTCATCACCCAGCTCATGAAGCGGCGGCGGGCGATCTCCTCCATGCTGGTGGGCATGCTGCTGATGCCTTTTTCGGCCGCGGCCATGGCTCTGTCCACCACGCTGATGGACTTTTCGGGCGGCCTGGTGAGCTTCGGCATCGTTTCGCTGCACCCGGTGACGGTGATGATGATCGTGGGCATCGGCATCCAGGGGCTGGCCGAGTGTTTCATCTCACCCCGGTTCCTCGAGTACTTCTCGCTGCAGGCGCCCAAGGGCGAAGAAGGGACCTACCTGGGCTTTTCCCACCTGCACAGCTTCATCTCGGCGCTGGCTGCTTTTTTCATGTCCGGGTATCTGCTCGACGCCTACTGCCCCAACCCCGAGAAGCTGTTCGCCGGCGGCGAGGCGGCCCTGCAGGTGGCCGCCTTCAACGCCGCCGCGGGCCTGGACAAGGCCTACTACTTTTTCATGCCCCAGGGTTTCGTGGACACCGACCCCAAGGGGGTCTACGAAAACGCCCACCACATCTGGTACTACTTCATCGCCATCGGCTCCACCGCCGCCGTCGCCCTGTTCATCTTCCGCCTGGTGGTCAACCGCATCGACCGCCAGGCCGAGGAGCAACAGCGAAAGCAAGCGCCGGGCGACGGCGACCAGCCGTCCTAGCAGACGGTTCGACGACCATGGCTGCGCGCCTCGCCCCATCGACCGCCAGGCCGAGGAGTACCAGCGAAAGCAAGCGCCGGGCGACGGCGACCAGCCGTCCTAGCAGACGGTTCGACGACCATGGCTGCGCGCCTCGCCCCCGCACGACTCCTTTCGAGACCCACTGCGGATGGTGTTACCTCGGGGTTTCGCGCTACAGTAGCCGGCAACGCATCGACCCCCGAGCCAGGAGGGTTCGAGCCAGGAGGATTAAGCTGCTGGTAAAGCGAGCACCACGAAGACGCCCAGCCCACCGGCTGCCGCGCCGGTCCGCTGCGGCGTGGACCCGGCGAGGTGATCACCCTCGACGGCGCGGGGATCGACCTGGAGGACGTGCACCGCACGCCCGCCGGCACGCTGCTGATCACCGCGCAGGGACCCGGCGGGGACATGGACGTGTTCGTGTTTCGCTCCACCGACGGCGGGCTTTCCTGGCAGCGCGAGAACCTGGGCCGGGTGGACCGCGACACGGCCCATCCGCGGCTTTGGCAGCTCGACGAGGGTACCCTCGCGCTCGCGGCCAGGGAGACCTGGAGCCCCAAGGACGCCTACCTGCGGCTGAGCACCGACGACGGCGCCAGCTTCGGGCAGTGGATTCCGGTCACGGGCAATCCTCCCGATGCGGTCAACGCCCAGGGCCAGCCCTCGGTGGCCCGCAGCCCCGCGGGCGCCTGGGTGGCGGTCTACTCGCGGGACTTCGGGGTCTACGCCCGGCGCGCCCAGGCCCTCGAGTCCTGGCGCGAGGCCCCCGAGCAGGTCGTCTACGACCAGGAGCGCCGACGCTATCCGGTGCTGCACGCCAGCGGTGCGCGGCTGCTGCTGGCCCTCACCGACTGGGACCGGGCCATCGAGATCTACGAGTCCACCGACGACGGGCGCAGCTTCGCGGTGCTCTCGGCGGTGCGCACCGATCCGAACGTCTCTCCCCGGCGCTTTTACCAGGGCGCGCCCAGCCCCGGGGGACTGCCCGGCCCGCTGTATCTGTGCGCGGTGAAAAACAGCCAGACCGGCGACAACGGCAGCGCGATCCTGTATCGCAGCCCCGACGGCGGGCAGAGCTGGGATGCCGGCACCGTCTACCTCGAGGGGCTCGTCCACCACACGTTTCCCGCCTGCCACGTGGACGAAACCGGCGTGTACTTCGCCGTGCAAGATGGTGACTCCGGTGAGATCCAGCTCATCGTGCCCGGCGCGCCCACGGTCTGCGGTGACGGCCGGCGCGATCCGGGCGAGACCTGCGACGGCACCGACTTCGGCCCGCGCACCTGCCTCGATCTGGGCTACGGCGGCGGCGAGCTGGCCTGCAGCGCCGACTGCCAGGCCCTCGACGACGCCGGCTGCCTGCCGCCCGACCACCCCCCGAGCTGCGCCTTCATCGACGTCCCGGTGGACCGCCAGCACGTCATCGACGCCGACGGCCTGGGCCCCATGCCTCCCTTCGAGGTCTACTGCGCCGACATGACCTCGGCCGAGCCCCAGACGTACCTGTCGCTGGTGACCACCGAGGCGCAGCGCCCCGCGACCGATCCCGGGGCGGGAATCCCACGACGCCCGTCGGCGACGAGCCCGAGCCCAACGGAGGCCGCGTGAATCAGGGTGCCTATGGTGGGACGAGCGAGGCCGCACCGACGCCGTAGTGCGGGGGAGGCGACCGCTCGCCGTCGCGGTGGAGGTGGGCACGGAACCCGCGGCGGTCGACGCACAGCCCTGGCGGTTGGGGGCGCACTCGGTGGCCGAGAGGTTTTGTTTGCAATCGCGGTAGGCCGCGAGGAGGGGTTCCTCGTGGCGCTCGCAGTGCGACCCGATGGGGTGCGGGAACGCAGGGGGGTCGGATGCGGGAGCGCGGGCGGTGCGCGAGCGCGGGGGCTCGGGTACGGGAGCGCGGGGAGGTGCGGGTGCGTGAGCGCGGGGGTGCAGGTGCGTGAGCGCGGAGGTGCGGGTGCGTGAGCGCGGCTCGGCGGGTGCGCGGGACCGGGCGGTTGTGGTATGTGTCGGAAGACATGGTGAAGACATGGTGAAGGTATGGTGAAGGTATGGTGAAAGTCGCCCAGACCCAGACCGCGGACGTGGACGCGGACGTGGGCGTGGACGTGGGCGCGGACGTGGACGTGGACGTGGACGTGGCGATTATCGGCGCCGGGATCTCCGGGCTCACGGCGGGGGCGCTTTTGTCCCGGGCTGGATTGCGCGTGGTGGTGGTGGAGGCCGAGCCCCGGCCGGGGGGATATCTGGCGGGCTTCGAGCGGCGGGGGTTCGTCTTCGATACGGCGATTCAGTGGTTGAACCAGTGTCAGCCCGGGGGGCTGAGCCACAAGCTGTTTCAGCACCTGGGCTCGGGGGCCCCCGAGTGTAGACCCTTGACGCGGATCCGTCGCTACAAGGGAGAGTCCTTCGACTACGTGCTGACCTGCGAGCCGCACCGGTTGCGCCAGCAGCTCATCGAGGACTTTCCCTCGGAGGAGGCGGGGATCCGAAGGTTCTTCGCGCACGCGCGGGTGCTCGGGGATCGCCTCCAGCTTTTGAATCGCCGCATGCGTGCCGTCGAGACCATGTCCCTGTGGGAAAAGACCGGCTTCGGCCTGCGCATGCTGCACTGGGTCCTGCCCGTGTGGAAGCACCTGAACGCCTCGGCGGAGCAGGGCCTCGACCGCTACTTCAAAAGCGATGAGCTCAAGAAGATCTTCTGCTCGGAAGACACCATGATGTCGGTGATCGTCCCGGTGGCCTGGGCGTTCAACGGCGATATCCAGGCGCCCCCGGCGGGCGGGAGTCAGGCCATCGTCGACTGGATGTGCGAGCGCATTCGGTCCGCGGGATCGCAGATCCTGCTCAATCATCGGGTGGAGTCCATCCGGCTGCAGGACGGTCGGGCGGTGGGCCTGTCTTTGGCCACGGGAGAGACCATCGACGCCGAGCACGTGCTGGCGGCCTGCGACGTGGAGACCGTGTACGAGAAGATGCTCCCGGCGGGGGTGATCCCCGAGCCCCTGCTGCACAAGCTGCGTGAGGCGGATCTGTACTACTCGACGGTGTCGGTGTTCATCGGGTTGGACTGCGACGCGGCCAGCTTGGGCTTTGACGAGGAGCTGGTTTGTCTGACCCGGGACGATGTCAGCCGCGCGGACCACTGCTCGGGGGACCCGCACCAGACCGCCTTGATCGTCATCGCACCCTCGGTGCGCGATCCCGCGCTGGCGCCCCGGGGCAAGGGAACCCTGACCATCCACTGCCCCGCCTTCTTGGACTACGCCGAGCGCTGGCACACCGACGGGGGCCGGGGGCGCGGCGAGGACTATCGGGCCTTCAAGCGCGCCTACGCCGACACCCTCATCGATCGCGTGGCCGAGGCCCTGGCGCCGGATCTCCGCGCGCACATCGAGGTCCTGGAGGTCGCCACCCCGGTCACCTACCAGCGCTACACGGGCAACCGCGAGGGAAGCATCATGGGGGCCAAGCCCACGTCCCGAAACATCAAAGCCAAGCTCGCCCACCACCAGACGCCGGTGCCCCGGCTGCTGCTCGCCGGCCACTGGGCCGAGTACGGCGGCGGTCTGCCCGTGGGCATGAAGTCCGCCGCCAACGCCTGCCTGCTGATCCTCGAGCAGCGCGGCAAGGACAAAAAGCGCGGCCAGGA
>CAYFWA010000191.1:0-4664 GCA_964346625.1 uncultured Myxococcales bacterium | reverse complement strand
GACAAGCAGCGCCGTAAGGACGCCTATCGGGAGCTGCGGGACGTTTTCGACCGGGCGTAGCCTGTGGTGCTGTGGTCGTTCCGGCGGGCTGGAACAGCCCCCGGGGGGCTGTTCCAGCCCGCGGCACGGCTACAGATGGACATTCAGCGCTCGCCCCAGCGGCGGAGGTAGTCGCGGAGCCAGCGGCGGCTGACGCGCAGGCCCTGGCGTTTGAGGGCGCGCTCGGTGGCCGAGAGGTTTTCCTCGCAGTCGCGGTAGGCCGCGAGGATGGTCTCCTTGTGGCGCTCGTAGTGTGACGCGATGGGGGGGCGGCTGCTGGCCCCGGCGGTGGCGTTGGAGCCAGCGCCGGTGTCGGCGCGGCCGGTCCGGCTGGCGCGGCCGGCGCGGCCGGCCCGGCTGGCGCGGCCGGCGCGACCAGCGCGGTCGGCCTGCGCGCGCGAGAGGATGCGGGCGACGGCGCGGTGGTTGGCGTAGCGGTCGGCCAGCAGGCGGCCGAGGGCGCGGGCCGGGGGGATTCCCTCGAGGTGGTGGCGGGCCGCGACGTGGTTGGCGATGCCGATGAGCTCGCGGACGTTTTTTTGCTCGTAGGGAAGCAGGCACAGGGCCTCGAGCTGATCGGGGTGCAGCGTGTGGGGGCCGAAGGGCTCGGGCGCGGCGTCGGTCGGGCTCGGATCTCCGTTGAGCGCAGCAGGGGTCAGCGGATCGGAGGCATCGGTCACTCGATCCTCGGAGGTATCGGTCACTCGATCCTCGGAGGCATCGGTCACTCGATCCTCGAAGGCCTCGGTTACTCGATCCTCGGAGGTATCGGTCACTCGATCCTCGAAGGCCTCGGTCACTCGATCCTCGAAGGCCTCGGTCGCTCGATCCTCGGAGGTCTCGGTCACTCGATCGAGGGGCGCCCCGGGCCGGGCCGCCGCGGGCGAGTGCGTCGCGAGCCAGGGCGCCGCGGGCGAGTGCGTCGCGGGCGAGTGCGTCGCGGGCCGCGGCGCCAGGGGCTGGGGGCGGGCCGCTATCGGGGGGGGCTACCGGGAGCCAGGCACAAAGCAGCCCCAGCACGGGATCGGCCGGCAAAAGGCCCACGCTGTGGCCTTCCTCGGTCTCCGGGGTCACGGGGGTGTCGTAGGCCGCCGGCATCGCGTGATCCTTCGGGGGACGGCTGCGTCTCCAGTCGTTGATAGGCCACTCGTAGCTCGGGGAAAGCCGCCCTAGATTGAGCAATCGTATTGGATTTGCGCAGGTTTTGCAAATTCCAATGTTGCTGAAACGGGGCGGGTTTGTGTGATCCAGGTCACTCTTGGTTTGTAAACAGCTCCCAGAAGATTCTCAGAAGATCGACTAGCAGCGTGCGGGAGAAATCCGGACGGGCCGCTGGCGCCGCGCGGCCGGATGCTACGGAGCGAGGAGGAGCAATGTCGGGAATATTGCGACGCCGAACGACGCCGTAGGCGGCCGTGCGCCGCCCGCGAGGCGACGCGGAGCGATACGCCGCAGGCGGCCGTGCGTTGCCCGCGAGGCGACGCGGAGCGATTTTTCCCGAACGCTGCTAGACGCGACACAACGATTGGGTGGCAGCCTGGCGTCGCTGCGTGTGCTATTCTAGCTCAACTGAACGTGTACGGACTTGATATGAAGGATTCGCACGATCGTATCACCATCGATCCGGATGCCCTGGTCGGCAAGCCCGTGATCAAGGGTACTCGAATGGCGGTCGAGTTCATCGTGGATCTGTTGGCCGAGGGTTGGACGGAGCAGGATATCCTCGACAGCTATCCTGGGCTCACCACGGATGACATCCGTGCTTTTTTGGCCTATGCCAGCTCGGTTCTCAAGGCCGAAAAGGTCTATCCCCTGGCACTCTGACTCGAGTTTCGCCCTTGGCGTCTGCTGCGAACGGCTTAAATCGCGCCTGGCTGCGTTGCTCCGGCGATTTCTGTCTCGACGTACCGCAAGTACGCCTTCGACAAAAATCTTGTCGCGCCTTGCCAGGCACGATTTCTGCTCGTTCTCGCGACGAAAGAAGGCCGAAACTCGAGTCTGAGGGATACTGGATTCAGGGCAAACGTATCGGTCTAACGAAGTTGTTTTTCACGAGGCGTAACGAAGCTTCGACCATGGGATCGATCCAGAGCCGCCTGAGACGCAGCGGATTGGTAAGGGAGCGGGCTACGGCAGGCCCCGGGGCGTATTTACGGCACCACCGGGGCGTCTTTGACCGAGGTCTTTTTCGGGCGGGAGATGGTGCGCCAGATCTCCTGGCGGATGACCTTGCCCGAGACCTTGAAGTCGTCCCACAGCTCCTTTTCCTGCATGAAGGCGCCCACGGTGCCGCGGCCGAGATCGATGGCGCGCTCGATGGTCTTTATCCAGCGGCGGATGCGCTCGAAGCGGGCGGTGACGGAGTCGGCGCGGGCGCGCAGGATGTCGGTGGCGCGGGGGATGCGCTCGCGGATGAGCCGGCGCAGCACGTCGAGGCGGTCCATCAGCCGCTCCATGTCCCGGGCGATGGGCTTGGCGCCGGCCTTGGCGCGGCGGCCGAAGCGATCGAGCCGGTCGCCGATGCGGTCGAAGGCGCGAAAGTCGTCGGTGGCCGTCTGCAGGTCGCGGTAGCTTCGGCGCACGCTGCGTACGGCGCGCTCGGTGCGATCGCCCAGCGACTCGACGCGGTCGCGATAGGAGGCCAGGGTGTCGTACTCGTCGAGCACCGCCTCGAGATGCCCCCGCAGCCGCTTCCAGTGGGGCTTCACGGCGTCGCCCAGGTCGCTGGCCGCCACGAGATTTTCATAGCCGAGCCGCAGCAGCCGATCCATGCGCGAGGGATTGTGGCCCTGGAGCACGACGCCGTTTTTCACGGGCTCTGCGGGATCGTCGGGCGGGGCGTCCAGCTCCAGGTGGCGCTCACCGATGAGGCTCATGGACGAGATGTAGGCCGGGGAGTTGGTCCAGATCTGATGGGCCGAGCGCTTGTCCACGTAAAAATACACGCGCACCCGGCGACGCAGCTTGCCCTGGTGCTCGGTGCGCACGAAGGTGATGTGCTTGACCCGCCCCACCACCATGTTGGCCATCATCACCTTGCCGCCGGGTTGGAGCTGGCCCACGCGGTCGAAGTCGGCCGCGAGGTGGACTACCGGCAGCAGCGGCCGCTGGCCCACCCACAGCACCGCCCCCACGGCGGCCAGCACCAGGGGTAGCCCGATGAGCCCGACCTTGATATGGAGCCGTTCGTCGTTCATGCCGGTGATAGGGGCCCGTTTCGCCGCCTCGTCACCCCGTTTCGCCGCCTCGCCACCCCGTTTGGGCGCCTCGACACGGGGGGAGGCTCGCAGCGCATGGCCTCCCGCAAGACGGTAAGCGCGCCTATTCCTTCCAGAAGAACTTCCAGGGGTTGCGCTTGAGATCGCGTACCATCTCCTTGACGTCCTCGTAGATCTCGCGGTCCATCACCAGGGCTCCGGCCGTGCCCTGGCCCTGCCGGACGTTGGCCACGATGCTCTGGGCGTCGCCGGCCATGCGGTCGACCTTCTCGGTGATGGTCAGGATGCGGTCGAGCACCTTGAGCAGCTTCTTGCGCTCCTCGGGGCCGATGACCTTGCCGAGCTCGGCGGCGCTGTCGAGGGCGGTCTTGGCCTTGGCCAGCAGCGGATCGAGCTCTCGGTTGAGGGTGTGGGTCATGCGGTTGACGTTGGCCAGGGTGCTGCGCAGGGTCTTGCCTCCGCCCAGGCCCGTGCGGACGTCCTGCGACAGCTCGGTGGCCTCCACCACCAGCTTGTCGGCGTCGTCGAGGAGCTTTTTGATCTTCGCCCGGTTCTCGGTGAGGATTTCGTCCAGTGTTTTTAGAGACTTGGCGCCGTTTTTCACGATGCTGACGATGGACGCCCGCTCGTTTTTCAATAGATCCGTCACCGTCTCCAGGAAGGTATACAGCCGGGCCACCACCAGATCGGCCCGCGGCGGGTCCTCGCCCACCAGGATGGCGCCGGAGGCGAGCTGCTTGGATTCGGGGTCGTCCAGGTTCCCGGGGGTGATCTCGAGGTACTGCTCGCCGAGCACCCCCTGGGTGTTGATGAAGAAGCTCGAATCACTGCGGATGGCCTTGGTGGCGCGGTCTTCCACCCAGACCTTGAGCCGCACGAACACCCGGCGGTCGAGCTTGGGGTCGCGCTTGCCCGCGTGAAACTGGATCTCCTCCACCTTGCCCACCTTGATTCCCGAGACCTTCACCGGGGCGCCCTCGGCCAGGTTGCCCACGAACTTGAAGTCCACGTAGAAGGTACGGCCGTCAGAGGTGGAAAAATTTCCCAGGAGAAAGACGAACGCTCCGAGCACCCCCAGCGCCAGGATGACGAGCAATCCGACCTTGATCTGAAGCGAACGGCTGTGCAATGGGACCTCGCATCGTTGCCCTCCGCCTGCTTCGCGGAGCTTCGGGGCTCTCGCGGAGCTTCGGGGCTCTCGCGGAGCGACCGAAGGCCCAGCGGAGCGACCGAAGGCCTCGCAGAGCGATCGTAGGGCCCGCGAAGCGATCGAAGACGGGGAGGCTTGGGTTTCGGATCTGAGCCGGCCCATGTTAGCCCAGCGGTGGGCAGCGGCGCAACGAATTGTGGCCCCCAACGAATTGTGGCCCCCAACGAATTGTGGCCCCCAACGAATTGTGGCCCCCA
>CAYFWA010000190.1:3251-10004 GCA_964346625.1 uncultured Myxococcales bacterium | reverse complement strand
GCCCTTCTTGGAGGTGGCCTTCTTGGAGGTGGCCTTCTTGGATGCGCCCCTCTTGGAGCCGGTGCCGCGAGCGGGGCGCGCGGGGCGACGGGCGGCGGTGGTGCGGGCGCGGGCCCGGCCCTCGGCGTGCAGCTCTGGGTTTTCGCCGCCGGCGATGTCACCGTGCTTGGTGAGCACGCACTCGGCCTTGCGCCGCATGAGCTCGGCGTGGCGCTCGTCGTCCACGAAGGCCAGGATGCGGCAGATGCACGACTCGCCGTCCACCAGGCGCCAGGGGAAGGCGCCGATGGTGGCGCGCTGATTCAAGAGCAGGTCGATGTCTCCCCCCATGCACTCAGCGTGCACGATCTGGTGATCGAACATCTCCAGGTGCATGAGCTGGTACTTGTCGTCGTCGAAGTACTTTTCCAGGGGCATCTTGTACTTCTTGCGGAAGTGCGCGTCGGCCTCCCGGGCCTGCCGGGGCATGAAGGTGCGGATGATGGTGTTCATGGGATGATCCGCGCTGCCGCAGTCCACGCCGATCCAGCGGAGCTTCTTGCGCTTGGCCCACTCGGCGAACTCGCGGTCCGGCCCCGGGTGGCGGGTCATGTAGGTGACCTCGTCGGCCTGGGGTTGATCCCAGCCGTAGTGGTGGTAGCCGGTGTGGATGATGAGGATGTCGCCCTCGCGGACCTCCACGCGGTCCTTTACCATCTTGGAGGTGTAGATGTCGTAGTCCCCGGCGGCGTCCGACAGGTCCACGATGACCCCCTCGTGCATCAGGTAGTCCAGGGGCAGCTCGGCGATGTCGCGACCCGGGGTGTAAAAGTGGATCTCCCCGTCGAGGTGGGTGCCCACGTGGTTCGAGTGGGTGAGAAGCTGGCCGTTGGCCCCGTTGGGGGCGAGGCGCTTGAAGTACTTCATCTGCAGCGGCTCGTAGGTGGGCCAGGCCGGGGTGCCGATGCCGAGGGGGATGGTGAGGTCGATGGGAAGCATGGGGTTCTCCTTTTGGGTTGCGACTGGAATACGTGGGTGTCGGGTGTCGGGTCGGGGCGACGCGCCTTTCGCTGCCGTTTCGGGGGCGCGGCGCGGCGTCGCCTCCCCCGGGAGCCGGGCCGATGCGCGGCGCCGCCTCCCGCAAGGGCGCGCCCCGCGGGTCAGCGGCTCAGACAGTGATCCACGTAGGCGGCGAAAGCGTCATGGAAGCACTCCCAGGGAGGCGCGGTCAAGCCGGCCCCCACCTGACCCACGCCGGGGTCGCGGTGGGCGATGCCGGTGTTGATGGCCGGCAGGATGCCCAGCTCCACCACCCGGCGCAGGTCGATGCCCGTGGGGGCCCCGACGAAGCCCAGGGCGGGGATGCCCCAGGTCTCGTGGCGGCCGATGGTGATGCTGCCCATGCGCCGGCTGGTGGCCAGGGCGTCCTCGGCGGTGCCCCCCACGAACTGCACGATGGCGGGCGCGGCGGCCATGGCGAAGCCGCCCAGGCCGGCGGTCTCCATGATGGTGCTGTCGCCGATGTCGGGGTTGGCGTCCTCGGCGCCGAAGCCCGGGAAGTAAAGGCCCTGCACCGGCTGGGCCGGCCCGGTGAACCAGCGACCCGGCAGGCACGCGAGCTGGAGCCCGAAGTCGGTGCCGTTGCGGGCCATCACGGTGACCATGGACGAGCGCGCCACGCCCTCGGCCGCCAGCAGCATGCACTTGGCCAAGGGCATGGACAGGTTCAAAAAGAAGTGGTCGTTGGCGTGGATGAACTCCAGCACCCGGGCCACCTCGGTGGGGTCGCGGCGCAAACGGACCATGGCCGGGGCGAGCTCGCGGAAAAGCAGCGAGGTGCCGGCGCGGTTGCGATTGTGGCCCTCGTCGCCCATCTGCAGGGCCTGGGCCATCAGCAGCTTGAGATCGATGGGGCCGCGGGCCTCCAGGGTCTCGGCGAGCACCGGCGCCAGGGAGCGGGCCATGAGCTGCAGCCGCTCGAGCACCTCGGCGCTGTAGGCGCCGTAGCGCAGCACCTTGCCGAGCCCCTCGTTCAGGGTGCAGTAGGTGCGGCGGCCGGGCGCGTCGCCGCCCCGGTCCTCCAGGATCCAGACGGGCATGGAGGGGGTGATGAGGCCGGCCATGGGGCCCACGGCCTGGTGGTGGTGGCACGGCTCGAAGCGCACGGCCCCGGCCGCGGCCAGCCGCTCGGCCTCGGCGGGGTCGGCGGCGCGCCCCTCGAGCAGCAGCCCGCCCATCACCGCGCCCCGCAGGGGGCCGGACATGCGGTCCCAGGTGATGGGGGGCCCGGCGTGCAAGAACAGCTCTTCGGCCATGTCGGGGATCACCTCCCGGGCCACCCCGACGCCCACCAGGTGGGGCTGGGCGCCGAGAAATCGCGCCAGCGCCTCCTGGTTGGCCGCCTCGATGTCGCGGACGAGGTCGGGCTCGCGCAGGTCGGTGAGCTGGCGGATCCGGGTGGGATCGCCGCCGGCCGGAGGCTGGAAATCCACCGGCACCACGGGGACACCGGCGGCGCGGGCGCCGTCACCCACGGCCTGCAGGCCGAGGTGCGCCACCGCGGAGACGCTGGAGAGCAGGATTCGAGCAGGCTCGAGCGCGGGGTCGTTGTTCGGGGCGTGGCTCGTCCGACGGGCTTGGCTCGGATTTCGGCTAGAATCGTGGCTCGTCTGACGGTCGTGGCTTGATTCATTGCGTGGATCGTGGCTCATGCGCTTCTCCCTTCGTCGGCCCCGCGCAAGAGCGCGGCGGCGAGCTGGGCGGCGTGGGTGGCCGAGGGTTGCACCGAGATCCCGGCGCTGGCCAGGAGCTCGCGCTGGCGGGCGAGGCCCTGGGGATCGCGATCCGTGCCCGTGACCGAGGCCACCACGAGCAGCGGGGAGCTTCCCCGGGCTCGGCGGGCGGCCTCCACCGCCTCGCGGATCTCCGGGGCGGGATCCGGGTGGGCGCCGTCGCCCAGCACCAGGTCCAGCAGCAGCAGCCCCACGCCGGGGTCGGCGCCGGCGGATCGGATCAGGGCGCAGCGGGTGGTCTGATCCACCATGGGGTGGGGCTTGCCCACCGTGTAGTGATCGTCGCCCACGTCCACCACCAGGTGCGCCTCGCCCGGCAGGGCGCCCGCGGTGGGCAGCGCCGCGGCGGGGATCTCCACGGCGAGGCCCGCGGCGCGCAGGGCGAGGGCCGCCTCGGAGGCCAGCGAGCCCCCGCCGAACAGCCCCACCAGGCGGCCCGGCACCCGATCGCGCTGGCCCAGCAGGGCGCGCCGGTGTCGTTCGATCTCGGCGGGCAGATCATCCGGCGCGGCGTCGGCGTCGGCGTCGGCCGGGGGCGCGGGGCCGGCGCCGGCCGGGGGCGTGGCGTCGGCGTCGGCTCGGGGCGCGGCGTCGGAGAGCTCGGCGAGGTGGGCCATGGCGGCGCGGCTGGCCTCCTCCAAACTCGCCGCGTAGCGCACGCCGTCGCGGGTCTGCCCTGCGTCCTGCCCGAGGTAGCGCACCACCACCGGCTTTTCGAGGGCCGCGAGCCGGCGGTGCAGGCTCTCGGCTACGGGCGCGTCCGGCGTCTTGGCCACCACCCCGATCACCCGGGTGTCGGGATTCTGGGCGAGCAGGTCCACACCGAGCCGCGTCATGCGGCCGTCCACCTCCGCCTTGAGGTCCCGGCTGCCCGTGCCGATGGCGTGGGAGATGCCCCCGCCGAGCTGGTGGACCCGGGAGGAGATCTCCTGGATGCCCGTGCCCGAGGCGCCCACCAGGCCCACCGCGCCGCGGCGGACCCGGTTGGCGAACCCGAGCCCCGTCCCCGCGATGATCGCCGTGCCGCAGTCCGGGCCCATGAGCAGCAAGCCCGCCTCCGCGGCCTGGGACTTGAGCCGCACCTCGTCCTCCAGCGCGACGTTGTCCGAGAACAAAAAGACGTGGCGCCCGGCGTCCAGGGCTTGCTGCGCCACGTAGGCGGCGTAGGCGCCGGGCACGGCGACGGACACGAGGTTGATGTCGGGGTGCGACGACAGGGCGTCCTGCAGGCTCGCCGCTTCCCGGGGCCCGGCGGCCCCCTGCCCACCGGCGGGCTGGGCCTGCAGGAGTTGGTCCAGCTCGGCGGCTGCCGCGTCCAGCGCCTCCGCGCTGGCGCCGCGTAGGGCCACCACCAGATCCAAGGGCGTGGCCTCCCGCAGCGCGCCGTCGGCAAAGCCCGCCTCCTGCAAAAGCTCCCGGTTCATGTCGGTGCCCATGAGCACCTGCGCGTCCTCGATGCCCGCCACCGCCGCGAGCTCTTTCGACAGCCGCATCAGACGTGCGGAATCCTGGTAGCGGTTTTTATGCACCACAATCCGTTCGGTCATTCGTTCGGTCATTCGCTCTCTCCTTCTGTGGTCTCGCATTGTGCGTCCCGGGGCGTTTTCCCGTCTAGCCGCGGGACGGCAGCGAGCCGGCGGGCGAGGCCGACGAGCCCTACGAGGCCGGCCGCCAGGTCGGCGCCGCTGTGGCCGCCCATGGCGGCCAGCGCCCGGGTCGCGGCCGCCAGCGACTCGTCGCTCTCCGCGGGATCGCCGAGCCCGCGGGCCAGCCGCAGCAGGGGCTCGGGGAAGGCACCCCGCGTGGCCTCCTGCAGCATCTCCCAGGCGGTGGGGGTGGTGGCGCCCCGGTCGAGGGACGCCACGATCTCACAAAGCCGATCCCGGAGCCGGACCGATCGCCGGTCCAGGGCGGCGAGGTGCCAGGCGCCGGCCAGCGCCCCCACCAGCAGGTCGTCTCCGGTGGGCGTGGAGCCCGGGCCGAGGCCCACCAGAGCGCGCGCGCACCGTGCGAGTCGGTCGGGCTCGGGCTCGGGTACGGGTGCGGGCGCGAACGCGAACGCGGGCGCGGGCGCGGGCGCGGGCGCGCCCGCGGGCGCGGCGTCCGTCTTCCGCGCGTCCGCCTCTAGCGCGTCCGCCTCTCGCGCGTCCGCCTCTAGCGCGTCCGCCTCTCGCGCGTCCGCCTCTAGCGCGTCCGCCTCTAGTGCGTCCGCCTCCAGCGCGTCGAGCAGGGCCGCGAGCCGATTGCCGGCGCACCGCAGGGTGCGCGCGCTCAGGTCGTCCCCAGGGCTACGCTGGGGCTGAAGCAGGGTGCGGGTCCGTGGCGGCCAGGGCAGCCTTTCGAGCCCCGAGGGTCGCCACGTCACGTCGGAGCGGGTTTCGTCGAGCGCTCCGGACGGGCCGGCGGAGCGCATGGCGGCCTGCCGCTTCTCCACGCGCAAGCAGACGCCGGGGCCGACGAGCGTGAAGCGGTGCGGGCCCACCGTGGCGCTGTGCAGCGTGAGGGCCCGGCCGATGAGCGCCACACGGTCGCCTTCGGCGAAAGGGGCGGGCCACGCCGAGGGGGCTCTCTCGGGTAAGGTGATGCCCCACGGGACCAGCGGCCGGTCGGGGTGTAGCAGGGTGATCCGCGCAGGGCCGCCCGCCTCGCCGCCCGCCTCGGCTCCGGGAGCGCGCTCTGCCACCGCGGCGTGGCGAAAGCGCTGCGTCAGCCGCCCCTGCCAGCCGCGCCGGGGGCCAGGGGGAGCGCACAGCCGCGCGTCGAAGCGCGAGAGCGGGACCGCGGCCCCGGGCGGGGAGCCCGGCCGGGCGTGTCGAGTGACGGGTGGCAAGGAGACGGCTTTCTCACTGACCTTGCGGGCCGGGGGCCTTGCCCTTTTCCCGCAGGGCGGCGAGGACCCGTTCGGCGGTGATGGGCATGCGGTGGATGCGGATCCCGCAGGCATCGTACAGCGCGTTGGCCACCGCCGCCGGGGTGGGGATCATGGTGTGCTCGCCGACGCCGCGGGCGCCGAAGGGGCCGTCCTGCTGGGCCGTCTCCAGATAGTGGAGCTCCATCCGCTCGGGGATGTCCAGCGCGGTGGGGATCTTGTAGTCCACCAGGGAGGCGTTGACGGCCCGACCCGTCTCGGGATCGAGCAGCAGCTCCTCCATGGTGCCGGTGCCCAGGCCCTGGACGATGCCGCCGTAGGTCTGGCCCCGGATGAGCGCGGGGTGGATCACCCGCCCCACGTCGTAGCAGGACACCACCCGATCCACGGTGAGCTGTCCGGTGTCCGGATCCACGGTGACCTCCACCCCCTGGGCGCCGAAGGTCCACTTCGCCACGGGCTTTTGGCTTTGGCTCGTCTCGGGATCGAGGAACAGCAGCCCCTCGGGCACGTAGTAGGCCGTGGCCGCCACCGGGCCGCCGATGGCGTGGCCGTCGTCGAACTGGTAGCCCAGCACCAGCCGCTCCAGCGGCACGCTTTGGCCCGTGGGCGGATGGACGACCTCCAGGGTCCCGAGCTCGAGCTCGTCCGCCGCGACGTCCAGGGCCTGGGCCGCCATGGCGAAAAACTGCCGCTTGCAGTCCTCGGCGGCCCGCAGGATGGCGTTGCCCGTCGCCCAGGTCTGGCGCGACGCCACGGTCTGCCAGTCGTAGGGTGACAGATCCGTGTCCGGCTCGTTGCGCACCCGCACCCGCTCGGCCGGGAGCCCCAGGGCCTCGGCGGCGAACTGGGCCGACACCGTGCGCAGGCCCTGCCCGTAGTCCACCCCGGAGATCAGCACCTCCACGGTGACGTCCTCGCAGAACTTGAGCACCACCGAGGAGGCCGCGTCGTTGGGCATGGCCGGCGCCTTCACCGCGCAGGCCATGCCGCGCCCGCGCAGCAGCCCGCGGCCCGTTTCGCCCCCCTGATCCTCTGCACCCGCGTGGTCCGCTTCGCCCGCGTGGTCCGCTTCGCCCGCGTGGTCCGTTTCACCCGCGTGGCCCGCTTTGC
>CAYFWA010000190.1:0-3151 GCA_964346625.1 uncultured Myxococcales bacterium | reverse complement strand
CGCTTCGCCCGCGTGGCCCGCTTCGCCCGCGTGGCCCGCTTCGCCCGCGTGGCCCGCTTCACCCGCGTGGCCCGTTTCACCCGCGTGGCCCGCTTCACCCGCGTGGCCCGTTTCACCCGCGTGGTCCGCTTCGCCCGCGTGGTCCGCTTCGCCCGCGTGGTCCGCTCGGCCCTCCTCCAGCGCCTGGGCGACCGTCTCGATGCAGGCGTCCACGCGGCCGGCGTGCTCGTCGAGCACCTGCCCGGTGACCGTGGCCTTGCCGGGCCCCAGGCAGTTGATCAGGCGGAAGCGCACCGGGTCCATGCCGAGGGTCTGTGCCACGAGATCCATCTGCTGCTCGAGGGCCCAGTGGATCTCTTGCATGCCGAAGCCGCGGTAGGCGCTGCCCACCGGGCGGTTGGTGTACACGCCGATGCTGTCGCCCCAGACGTTGGGGAACTCGTAGGCGCCGCCGCAGGTGTAGCCCGCCGCGCGGACGATGTTCACGCCGTAGCCGCCATAGCCGCCGCAGTCCCAAAGGTACTCCATCTTCTGGGCCTGCACCCGGCCTTCGCCGTCCACGCCGGTGACCAGCGTGGCCTTCAGGCCCTGGCGCACCACCACCGCGTAGAACTCCTCGGCCCGCGAGACCTCGAGCTTCACCCACCGGCAGCCGGCGCGCATGGCCAGCGCCACGGTGATGGGCTCGATGCCCACCCCGGCCTTGCCCCCGAAGCCGCCCCCCACGTGGGGGACCATCACCCGGATGTCGCCGTGGGACAGCCCGAAGCAGGCCGAAAGCAGGTTGCGCACGGTGAAGGGGCTCTGGGCCGAGGTGTGCACCTGCACGCGGCCCGCCTGGTCGAAACGCGCCACGGCCACGTGGGGCTCCATGGGCACGTGCTGGACCTGGGGCACCACGAAGGTGTTTTCCACCACGTGGGCGCAGCCCTGCAGGGCGGCGTGGTAGTCCCCCTTGCGGATCTTCAGGTGGTTCGCCACGTTGGTGCCCGGGCGGGGCGTGATCCAGGGGACTACCTCGTAGTCGCCGAGCTCCGGGTGTACCAGGGGGGCGTCTTCGCGCATCCCCTCGGTGACGTCGAAGATCGGCGGCAAAGGCTCGTAGTCCACCGCCACCCGCCGGGCCGCCTCGGCGGCGGCCTCCGGCGTCTCGGCCGCCACCGCGGCCACCGGGTCGCCCACGTAGCGTACGCGGTCGGTGGTGAACACGGTCTGGTCCTTGAGGTAGATGCCCACGTGGTGAGGGAAGTCCCGCCCGCAGATCACCGCCCGGACCCCCGGCACGTCGCGGGCCGGCTCCAGGTCGATGGACCGGACGCGGGCGTGGGCGTGGGGCGAGCGCACCACGTGCGCGTGCAGCATCCGCGGGAGCTTGAGGTCGCCGGTGTAGCGGGCGGTGCCGGTGACCTTCTCCAGGGCGTCCACCCGCGGGACGTCGTGCCCGATGACGCGTGTCGACGAGCTCATGGCGCGCCTCCTGCTTCCCCGCGGCGGCGATCCGCCCCGGCGGCTGCTTCCCCGCGGCGGCGATCCGCCCCGGCGGCTGCTTCCCCGCGGCGGCGAGCCGCCCCGGCGGCTGCTTCCCCGGCCGCGCCCCCCTCGCGCAGCGCCGCGGCCGCGGACTGCACGGCGTCGATGATCTGCCGGTAGCCGGTGCAGCGGCAGAGGTTGCCGGCCAGCGCCTCGCGGATCTGCGCCTCGGTGGGGTCGGGGTTGTCGGCGAGCAGCCCCACCGCGCACAGGATCATGCCCGGCGTGCAGAAGCCGCACTGCACGGCGTGGTGCTCGAGAAACGCCGTCTGCAGCGGGTGCAGCCTCCCTTTGCCCTTTCCCTTACCCAGGCCCTCGATGGTGAGCACCTCCGCGCCGTCGGCCTCCACCGCCAGCACGAGGCAGGAGTTGACCGGGCGGCCGTCGAGCAGCACGACGCAGGAGCCGCACTCCCCCTCGCCGCAGCCCTCCTTGGCGCCGGTGTAATCCAGGGTGTCGCGCAGAAAGTGCAGCAGGCTCAGGTTCGGCTCCACCTCGGCGCGCTCGGACACGCCGTTGACCGTCAGCTCGATGGCGTGGTGCATGGTCATCGTCCTCCTCGTCCCCGGTCTGCTCCAGCGCTCCCCAAGGTCGGCACGAGGCCCCCACCAGGGGTGCCCGGCGCCCCGTGCAGGGCGCGCGCCCCCCGCTGCACCAGGGCCCCCACCATGGCGCGCCGGTACTCGGCGGTGCCGCGGGCGTCGGTGATGGGTGCGCAGGCCTGCTGGGCCGCCTCGGCGGCCCGCGCCGCGCCGCTGGCCCCTTGCTCGTCCAGGATCGCCTCGGCCTCCGGGACCCGCAGCGGGGTGGGCGCCACCGACAGCAGCGAGACACGATGGCGCCCCTCGCCGTCGTCCCCCGTGGTCGCCACCAGCACCGCCACGGTGGAGATGTCCACCCCGCGGCGCCGGGCGATGCGGCCGTACACGGCGCGGGTGCCGGCCACGGAGGCGGGGATCCGCACCGCCGTGACCAGCTCGGCCCGTGTCAGCGCGGTCTCGCGGGGCCCCCGGAAAAACGTCCCCAGGGGGATCTCCCGTGCGCCCTGCGGCCCGGTGACCTCGAGCACCGCCTCGAGGGCCAGCAGCGCGGCGGCCGTGTCGGCGCACGGCGAGGCGTTGCACAGGTTGCCCACCACCGTGGCGCGGTGGCGCAGCGGGTAGGAGCCCAGCGCGTTGCAGCAGTCCCGCAGGGCCCCGAAGGCCTCCCGCACGCGGGGGTGGCGCGCCACGGCGGCCACGGTCACCGCCGCGCCGATGCGCACGCCCCCGTCGGGGGTCTCCTGCAGCGCCCGCAGGGGATCGATCCGCTTGATGTCGATGACCAGCGGAGGGCGGGCCTCCCCGAAGCGGGCCTGGGCGAGCAGATCCGTGCCCCCGGCCAGGTAGCCTGCGCCCGGGGTCTCGCTGCACAGCGCCACCGCCTCCTGCACGGCGCGGGGCGCCCGATAGTCGAACGAGGGCATCAGCATGTCTCGAGTCCCTTGATTTCTGGCCGCAATTTTCCGATTGCTGAAAGATCTAAGCTAGCAAAAACGGATCGCGTGTGTAAACCATCATTTCATCATGAGCGATGGGACGAGCGATGGGACGAGCGACAGGACGAGCGATCAGATGAGCGA
>CAYFWA010000189.1:0-10034 GCA_964346625.1 uncultured Myxococcales bacterium | reverse complement strand
GGCGAGCACCCCGCGCTTGGCCAATGATCGTAACTTTGCGACCCCGCGCTCGAGCAGGGTGCCCGCTTTTCGACGCGACGGCGGCAGCCGCACGATCATCCGCGCGGTGGTCGGATCCAGGCGCTCGACGGTGACCTCGGCGTCGGGATCCCCGGTGAAGCGTGGCAGCACCGTGAGCTGCCCCTGGATGGTCTTCAAGATGGCCTCGGTGGGCTCGACGCCGTCTACGGACCGGTAGGTCAGGTGGAGGGTGTGAGGCTGCTGGCGCGACGCCTCCACTCCGATATCGAGGCAGGATACGAAGAAGCGGGGCACGAGTTTTGGGATGAGCTCGTAGAGCTGGCGTGGCTTGGTGAGGCTCTTGAGCACCAGGGAGGTGAATCCGAGCTCCGTGCCGGAGGCGACGAAGCGCCCCAGTTCGAAGTACACGTCCGGGACGTAGGGCAAGAGCTCTCCGAGGCGCTGTTCCAGGGCGACGTAGTGGTCCCAGTCCAGCCACTCGAATCGATCCAACGCTCGCCGGGGATCCGGCACCTGGCCCTCGAGCAGCGCGTCTCGGTGTCCCCCGTGCGACTCCAGGAAGTCCACCAGGTTTCTCACCAGCAGGCCGCTGACGGCGCGGTGGTATCGGGATTGGCGGGTCATGGCATTCGAAGAGGCTGTGGGCTCCACACCCTCTCAACGCACGCTACAGTACCTCACCCGCCGCCGCGATGCAGCAGGCCGCTACGCGTCGAGAAGGGGGACGATGATCGGATCAGGGGGTGGAGACGGAGACGGGGCTCAGGCTCCCGGAGAGGGTGCCGTCGCCGAGCTGGCCCGCGACGTTCGTCCCGGAGCACCAGGCCATCCCGCTTTGCAGGACCACGCAGGTGTGATCCCGGCCAGCCTCCAGGGCGATCGCGGGAGCGGGGAGCTGGAGCTGCACGGGCGCGGGCTCCTCGCGGGTGGTGCCGGCGCCGAGCTGCCCCTTGGCGCCGTCGCCCCAGCACCAGACCGAGCCGTCGTCGAGCAGCGCGCAGGCGTGGGTGTTGCCCGCTGCCACGGACACGGCACCAGACAGACCTTGCACGGTGACCGGGGTGAGCCGCTGCTCGTGGGTGCCATCGCCGAGCTGGCCGAAGCGGTTGTCGCCCCAGCACAGGACCTCACCGCTGGCGTCGACGGCGCAGGTGAAGCCGCCCTTGGCCGCGGAGACGTCCACGATGTCGGTGGCGCTCGCCACCTCCACGGGGGACCACTCGGAGACATCCGAGCCATTTCCCAGCCGGCCCCCGCCGCCCATCCCCCAGCACCAGAGGGCGCCGCCGGACACGGCGCAGGCGTGGTGTCCACCGGCCGAGAGCTGGGTGATTCCGGTCAGCGGCGCCCCCACGGGGACGGGCTGTAGGGCCGTCTGGCCGGTGCCGTCGCCGAGCCGTCCATCGGCGCCGAGCCCCCAGCAGCGCGCCTCCTCGTTGTGGAGCCGGGCGCAGCAGAAGGCGTAGCCGCAGGCGACCTCGGCGGCGTTGCTGAGCCCCTGCACCTGGATGGGTACGAGCACCGCGTCGGTGTAGCCGATGCCGAGGGAGCCGTGGGCTCCGTCGCCCCAGCACCACGCCGTGCCGTCATCACGGGCCGCGCAGGTATGGCCGTTGCCCGCGGACACCGAGACCACGTGAGTGAGGTTCTGCACGCAGGTGGCCGTGGTCCGCGAGGTGATGGTGCCGTCGCCGAGCTGGCCCGCGTCGTTGCCGCCCCAGCAGTAGACCGCGGACAGCTCGCCGGCCACGGCGCAGGTATGCAAGACGGAGGCGGTGACGCTCTGGACGCCGGCCAGGCCAACCACCGGCACGGGCACGTCGCCGTCCCAGGGGGCCCGGGGGCCGAGCTCGCCGTCTCCGCTCTCGCCCCAGCAGGCGAGGGAGCGGTCGGTGCGCAGCGCGCAGTAGTGTCGCCTGCCGCCCGACAGCGCCGTGGCGTCCTGTAGGTCGAGGGCCGGCACGGGGTAGTGCGACTCCACGTCCGTGGCGTTCCCCAGGCGGGGGCCTCCCCAGCACCACACCGATCCATCCGCGCGCACGGCACAGGCGTTGACCAGGCCTCCGGAAACCGCCACGGCGTCGTCGATGTTCGCCACCGGCTCCGGGACGTGGGTTTCTCCGTTGCCGGTGCCGCCGCGGCCCAGCAACCCCCCGAACCCCATGATGCCGTCGCATCCCCAGCACCACACGTGACCGCCGCTGTCCACGGCGCAGGTGTGGATGGCCATGGCGGCCACGTCCACCACGTCCCCGAGGCCCTCCACCGCCGCGGGTGTCTCCGGACCCACCGAGTCTCGCCCGAGCCTGCGGCAGTAGTTGTAGCCCCAGCAGGAGACGGATCCATCGGTGGCCAGCGCGCAGGCGTAGCTCGAGCCCACCGAGATCTCGCGCAGCGGCCCTGCGAGGGGCACCGCCACCGGCACGGCGCTGTCGGGGCCCGGCCCATCGCCGAGCTGACCGCCCTGGTTGCGCCCCCAGCAGTACCCGTTCCCCTCGTCGTCCACGGCGCAGGTCACGTCATCCTCCATGCTGGCCGACAGCGACACGACATCCGCGAGGCCGGACACCTGCGCGGGCACCGGGCGGTCGGTGCTGGTGCCGTCGCCGAGCTGTCCCCCCTCGTTGGCCCCCCAGCACCAGGTGGTTCCGTCCGCGAGGGCCGCGCAGGTGTGGGCCCGTCCCGCGGCGATGGCCACGGCGTCCGACACGCCGCTCACCGTCACCGGCTCGGCGCTCGTCTCGTGGAGCCCATTGCCGAGCTGCCCGGAGTCGTTGCGGCCCCAGCAGTGGACCTCCCCGTCCGGCCGAATCGCGCAGGTGTGCTGAGCCCCCGCCGACACCGCGATCCATCCGGCGCACTGCGTGGTGTCCAGCGTGCAGTCGGCGTTGCACGCGAGGCTCCCGACGCCGAAGCCGACGCTCGCGCAGGTGGCGCCGGCGAGCTTGTCGCCGTCACAGCCCTCGTCCGGATCCACCACGCCGTCGCCGCAGTAGGCCTCGCGACAGTCGGTGCGGCAGGCGCCTGGCGCCAGGTCCGAGTTGTCGGAGCCGTTGTCGCAGGCCTCCCCCGGATCCACCATCCCGTCCCCGCAGACGGGCAAAGTCTCGTTCTCGTTTTCGTTTTGGTTGCCGTTTTGATTGTCGTCGTCGTCACCGCACCCCGCGGTGAGCACGATAAGCACGACGGTCGCCATCGCCAACCCCAGCCAGGTCCCGTACCGGCGCATGTGGCTCTCCTCGCTCGTGATGTGGAGACCACCATGATACTGGAAGTCCTATCTGGGACCAAGGGATTCCCGGGGAGCGCAGGGGGATCGAGTCACACCCCAGCCGAACCTGGAGCATCGGGGATGTCTCGACGCCGAGCGACGCCGCAGACGGCCGTGCGCCGCCCGCGAGGCGACGCGGAGTGGTTTGTCCCGAACGGTGCTCTAGCCGTGAATGCGGCGGCGGCGAACGAGCCACGCCAGGATCAGCAGGCCGAACCCCACGGAGCTCGCGGCCTCTCCGCCGGACTGACAGCCGCAACCGTCTCCGTCTCCGTCTCCATCGCCATTGGTTGACCCCTCGGGGCCGTACTCGAAGGGCACCGAGGTGTCGCCCGGCGCACCGGCCGCGCAGGGAGGGCCCAGCGTGCCGGTGACGCTGTGGTTGAGCGCTTCCGATACCTCCCGAGAGAGCGTGTCGGGTCCGAAGGTCTCGTACACGTTGGTGTATTTCACCTCTCCCACTTCCTCCCCACAGAAGCGGGCGTTGTCGTAGGTGACCGTGTGGCCGCCCTTCATCAGGAGCATGCGCACGTCCGGCTCCCCCGTGCGCTTGAAGACGCTGTCATTGATCTCCACGTCGTGGGGCGCGTAGATCTGCGCGCTGTCCGCGTCCAGGAAGTAGACCCCGTCGGTGTGCTCCAGGCCCCGATCGATGGTGGACAGGGAGATGGCGTTGGCCATGTCCGTGAAGGTGCACCCCTCCACCCGGATCCCGGTGTTCATACAGTCCATGGAGAGGTGCTCCGGGCTCTCGAAGAAGCTTTTGATGTCCATGCCGGAAAACAGGCGCCGCATGATGGTATCGCGCACCGTGCTGTCCATGAATCCCCCGGTGGTGTCGATGCCGTCCCGTCCGTTGTCCTGAAACAGGCAGGTGTCTACGAGGACCCGTTTCACGCCGAAGGCCCTGCCGCGCCCGGTCTTGATGCCGTCCCCCTGGCACTGCTCGATGACGCAGCGGCGGAACACCACGTCCGTGACATCGCCGGCCAGGTAGATGGTCCAGTACCCCCCGACCACGTGGGTCCCGATGATCTGGATCCGGGAGCCGCCGGCCACCTTCACGTGATGGTTGATGGAGCCGTACAGCGCGCAGGACTCGATGAGGATGTCGTTTTTGTCCGTGATGGTGATCCCGTTCATTGGATAGAAGTCCACCCCTCGCTCGGGGTGGGTGCCGCGAGGGCCCGGCTCGGGCGTATCGAGGTAGGTGATGGTCAGGCCGCGCAGCGTGTTCCGGTGACCCAGGTGTAAAAAGGAGCGGTGCTGATCGCTCAACGCGTCCGTGACGTCGAATCCGCCGCCTGGCGCCGCCGAGAGGGTGAAGTCGTCCGGAAGATGGTGGGTGCCGCTCACCCGATAGGTGTGCTCGATCCGGAGCTCGTCCCCGGCAGCCGCCGTGTTGGCCAGGAACTCGGCGAGCTCGCCACTGACGTCTTGCCCCGCGCTCCAGCCGAGCTCGGATGTGTGATGTGTCGTGGCCCGCGCTGCCGTCGCGCCGACCAGGCACGCGAAAAACAGGATGAGCGTCCGCATGGGATCATTCTAGCAGGTCGGGGGAGTCGCCCGCTACTGGCTGCGTGGCTCGCTACCGCCCGCCGCCGGGTGCGTCGCCCGCCGCCGGGTGCGTGACTCGCCTGGAACCGAGCCACCGGCTATTGCACAACGCCTTCAAAAAAGCTCATTATCATGGGATTGCACCAGCGCAGTCCGAAGTCGGACCGAGAGACTCGGGTCGGAGCCGAGCCGAGAAACCCGGAGCCGAGAAACCCGGAATGGTCAATGTGCGGCAAGCGCAACTAGCGCTTCGAGCGCAGTTTCACGCCATCGACCCTAACGCTCCCTCCGTACCGGGTCGCGTTGAGCTTCACGGCGGGCCTTGCCGTTCCGGGACCAACCAGTTCGAGTGAAGATCCCGTGGTTCGATGATCGAGGGTCAGGATCGAGGTATGACCGTCGTCGAACACGAGCTCGGACCCGGCCTTCGAAACATCCATCTTGCTTGTCCGCCCCCCGGCGCTGAGCCGAAGGGTGCAGGTGTTCGGAGCGACCACCAGCGCTGCGCTTCCGCCAGTCGGGCTCGTTATCGTCAACCCTCCACCCTGTCCGGCGCCGAGCTTGACGACCCGGCCATCGCGAGGTGGAGCGCACCGCGCGCGCCGCCCTTACTACCACCAGGAGCACCGACGTCACGCATGGGGGCGGTCGTCCTTCGCGCTTCGCCCGCGACGCGCCACGGAATCGGTGCGTCCACAAGCCCGCCGCGCGAGCCGCAGATCCCGAGCTTACGCCGCCCATTCCGCTACCTGGACGTCCACGCCGGTGCGCGATCCCTGTAAGGTCTCGTTTACCGCCCGCCGCGGGCCAGCCGATACTCACCACAGGAACCCAAATCCAGGATGATTCCCTTTACGCAGCGATGGTGGCGATTCGCGTTGTAGGCATCGTCCGGATATTTCTTGACCGTCTACGGTGGGATGTCACGATGTTTTCATTGGTGATAGGCGGTGACTCATGGGATTGAGGTCAGTTCGAACCAGCGGACCAGCCTTCGGATTCGGAACCCAGCGGCGCGTGGTGCTGGTGGGCGCGATTGTTGGCCTGTTGCTGCCAGGGGCAGAGCGGGTCTCCGGAGCGCGCCCCCGGAAGAGCGCCAAATCCCTGCCAGTGGCCCAGAACACCTTTCAGGTGAGGGCTCACGGCAAGGTTCTTCAGGTCACCCGGTCCAGGCGGCACTACCATACTTTTTCCTTCAGCAGCCCTATTGCGAAAGTCCACCCGAATCCTCGATTGCCGTATGTGGCTTTGTTTTTCGCCAGCAAGGGGGGCACCACAACGTCTGTGGTCATCGTGGATCTCACCAACCGGAAGACAGCACCCTACCGACCGGGAAAGCGTAAGTATGTCGACCTTCCGGTCTACCGGCGAGAGACGAGTCCGTGGTCTGTTCGTGGTAGCTTCATTGCCCTACCCGTTACGAGTCATGGTCCGATCCACGTAGTTGCCACTCGCCAGCTTGTGGCCTATCTCGCTGGTAAGACGAGCCCATATCGGATCGTCCAGTACAAGACCACCCCGGACAAGTCGAGTCAGGTACACTGGCTGCACCGCTGGAAAACCGATCACGTGCTCGTGTTTGACCACGCCTGCTGCGGGTCGTCCTGGCGGTCGCGTTACAACGTACGGTCCCGGCGCTACCGAGGTAATCGCTGCGTCTCGGGGAGATCCCGTCAATCGCGGTCGCCGAAGCGCTAACCGCGACACCCCAATGCGCCCGGCAATTCTAATTGTCGCTGATCAATTGGTTGACCCCCATGGGATTTGCCCCCCTCCGGCGAATCGAGAAACCGTAGACGTGACGCGCCGTTTTCCGTGATGGGTCGCCTGGTGGGGTGTCCAGCCCGTGTCAAAGGATACGTGGGGTTGGGAGGGGGGTCGGATCGGCGCAGGAATCTTTGGGGGCAGAAATCGCGCCGTGTGTACGCGCTACAGGTCCCGGACGTGCCTGGTCAACCACTCCCGGAGTCGGTCGAAACGGAATTCATTGGCGTCGAACAGGCTCATGAAGAAGGCGTGGGCCTCGTCGTTGTCGCAGTCGATGAGCCGGCCGTTCATGCGCAGGAATGTATCCGTGACGAAGAAGGCCACCCTCTTGTTGCCGTCCACGAAGGGGTGGTTCATGGCGAGGCTCTCCAGCAGCGCGGCGGCCTCGTCGATGAGGGTGTCGTAGTAGCCGAGCTGGGGGCGCATGAGCGCCGACTCCAGCGCCCCCCATGTCTCGTACGCCGCCGGAGCCACCGAATTCCTCGAGGATCACCTGGTGCATGGCGAGCACCTCGGCGAGGGTCGGGTAGTCGTGCACCTACTTGGCCAGCAGCTTGCCGAGCCGCCGATTGCGCTCGACGCTCGCGCGGAAGTTGGCCATCACGCTCGCCCGGGGCGTCTGCGCGTCGCGCTGCTCGAGGTAGAGGCGCATGGCATCCTCGAGCACGGCCTGGAAGTGCCGGCCCTCCTCGCGGGCGACCTCCTTCAGCCGCTCGAGTAGCTCAGCGTCGGCTTGAGAGGCGAATTTCTTCTTGGTCGTCGCCATGACCTTCCTAGCGTAGCAGGGCAGCTAGAAGCATCAAGGTATTTCTAGCTGCCCTATCCGATTCGACTCCGAGCCTCCGAGAGGGAGACCACGGCTGGGCTGTCGAGGGTTGCGTGGCTACCAGACCTCCTGCCACGCTTCGAACTCCGAGGGCCGGATCCGGTAGCGGGCGAAGTTGCCCTCGTGCAGCGCGAGCAGCTCCGTCTCGACCACCTCGAGGAACTGCTCTCGTTCCTCTTGGGGGATGTGCGCGCGTGTCCACTGCGTGACGTGCGTCAGCGCGGCGCGGCGGGGCAGGGGGCCGCGGATGACCTCTGCCACGATCTGACGAAGGTTTTGCCGGTGCTTGAGTCGGAAGGGATCCGGGTCCCCGAGGGACTGCTGGATGACCGCGTAGCGCTCGGCTGATCGGCGGTAGGCCCACAGGAACACGTCGCGAAGCAGGTCCACGCGACGGAGCTCGTAGACGCCCAGTACGGCCTGGGTGTACAGGTCCCGCGGCACGTCGGTGAAGGAAAGCGGGCAGAGATTGGCGCGCAGGAAGGGGATGTTCGCGGCGAGGCGGGACACGCGCTTGTTCACGTCGTCGAAGGGCTGCAGGTAGGGCAGATACACCATGATGTACAGCGCCTGCTCGAAGGGATCCTCGATGGCCGACGCGGTGTGCAGAAGCTGGTCGAAGCACTCCTCGATGATCTGGGGGACCGCCAGCGGCAGGTACGTGGATCCGCCGATGCCCACGGCAATGCGGCGCACGCGTCCCACCCCCGTGGGATCGGGCAACAACTCCGAGGCGAGTAGGGCGTGGAGGTTCAGGATAGAGCGCCGGTCGAAGCCGATCTCCGCGGCCGAGTCCACGAGGAACTCGATGGCGTCCTTGTGGTTGAGCAGCATCTGCGCTTCCCAGCGCGCCTTGCCCTCGGCTTCCTGGCTGAAGGCGAGCAGCCGCCTCGTGTCCAGCAACGTGTACGTGTTGCCCTCCAGGCGGCTCGAGCTCCAGGACAGGTCGATGAGCAGGCGGTCCAGGATCATCCTGGCATAGGTGCCCGCGGCCAACGCCACCATGTTTGGGCGTCCGAGCCGGAGTAGCTCGGCGCGCTCCTGGTCTGTCAGCAGGTACGTCTCGCCAGGTTGGTAGGCGTCCAGGAACGCCCGGTCGAAGCCAGCCGGCGTCCGGCCTTCGGGCGGTGTGCGCAGGTGCGACTGGATCTCGCGGCCGCCTGGCGAGAGGGGGATGTGGAGCGGAGGCTGCTGCGCACCTGGAGCGCCATCGCCCGTCCGTGCATCGTTCGCCGGACCCGCCACCGCGGCGGCATCGCTTTTTGGCAGTCGATAGCGAGTCGAGCGGCCCCCCCCCACCCGCTGAACACTGCCGCGATCCACCAGTCGCTTCAGGCGGGTCTGGAGCGAACGGCGCGAGACCGAGGCATTCAGGGCATCCGCGATCTCCGCCAGTGGCATCGAGTGGCTACGAGCTCTCAGAATCTCGAGGATTTCTTCCAACTCGGCTGCCGCGATCGGGCCAGGCATCGTGATGGGCTCCTAGATGGTTGAGCAGCGAAGACCACACGATTCTGGACTGTAATCGCGAAGAATGCAATCCAATCGCGAAGAATGGATAATTTTCGCGAAGAAATATAGGTATTCGCGATGGTTGCACGCTACAGGGCGCGGACGTGCTGGGTCAGCCACTCCCGAAGTCGGTCGAAGCGGAACTCGTTCGCGTCGAAGAGGCGCATGAAAAAGGCGTAGGCCTCGTCGTTATCGCAGTCGATGAGTCGGCCGTTCATGCGCAGGAATGTATCCGTGACGAAGAAGGCCACCCGCTTGTTGCCGTCCACGAAGGGTTGGTTCATGGCGAGGCTCTCCAGCAGCGCCGCGGCCTCGTCGATGAGGGTGTCGTAGTAGCCGAGCTGGGGGCGCATGAGGGCCGACTCCAGCGCACCCATGTCTCGTACGCCGTCGGTGCCGCCGAACTCGGCGAGGAGCACCTGGTGCATGGCGAGCACCTCGGCGAGGTTCGGGTAGTCGCGCACCTACTTCGCCAGCAGCTTACCGAGCCGTCGGTTCCGCTCGACGCTCGCGCGGAAGTTGGCCATCACGCTCGCCCGGGGCGTCTGCGCATCGCGCTGCTCGAGGTAGACGCGCATGGCATCTTCCAGCACGGCCTGAAAGTGACGACCCTCCTCGCGGGCAATCTCCTTGAGGCGCTCGAGCAACTCTGCATCGGCCTGGGAGGCGAACTTCTTTTTCGTCGTTGCCATGACTCGAATAGCGTAGCAGCGCAGCTAGAAACGTCAAGAAGTGGCTAGCCTCCAGGGTCCGGATCGACTCCGGGCCTCGGAGAGGGCGATTGCGGGTGGGCTGGCATGTGCTGCGCCATCGCACCTCGTGATGGCGGGCGTGACGAAAGGCGACGGAGGGGTGATTTTCCTTCTGAGCGATTCTCTTTGGCGCTCAACAAGCGAGATGATATCAATGAAGTTAGCAAATGCTTCCCGCTGGACATCTTTGAGCAGATCTCCGCGGGCAAGGAGCCACTTTTGAGCAGTGGCTCCCTCGAGCTTAGGGCCGCGAATATTGGCGGCTTGGAATATAGATTGCATACAGTGCTTGACCCTGCTGAGTGTTCGGCTGAGCTGTCTCCAGTGC
>CAYFWA010000188.1:2599-10049 GCA_964346625.1 uncultured Myxococcales bacterium | reverse complement strand
GCCAGCCGGGCGCCTCGGCGCCCTGAACTGGACCCCTTATTCGTGACCGGGGCCTAAACGCAACCTGGGGCGGCGGAAGGGGAACGAGAGGCGAGGCGGTCAGCCGGTGGTGTGTCCCGCCGCGGGCGGCTTGCCCACGTCTTCCCGCCCCGCTGGGGCCGTGCGCTCGCGCCAGCCCGGGCCCTCGCCCCCCTGCACGGCCACCGAGTGCTCACCGTCGCGCAGGAGCCGGTTGCGATCGAGCATGAACAGCGGCCGCTCGGACTCGGCCGGGACGTGGCGGCCGGTGTCCATACGGATGGCGTCACAGGGGCAGGCCTCCACGCAGAAGCCGCAGACCACGCAGCGAAGCTCGTCGATCTCGAAGCGGACCGGGTACTTCTCCTTGACGTCCTTGGGCGCCTGGTCGTCGTCCTTGGACTCCTCGGAGCCGGCGTCGCCCGCCACGATGTGGATGCAGTCCGCGGGGCAGACCGTGGCGCACATCATGCACGACACGCAGCGCACGGTGCCGTCCTCGCGGTGCATCAGGCGGTGCTCCCCGCGAAACCGCGGCGGGTAGTAGTCCGCCGGCACGTCGGGGTAGGGTCGGATGCGGACGTAGTGTCGCTCGTTCCACCGCAGCCGCTTCTGGGCGACGTGCGCCACCAGGGCCACGAGGCCCAGGCCCAGCGGGACCCCGCCGAACACGTAGAGGAAGCGAAGCTTCACCATGGAGTCGCTGCCCACGAAGTTGAGCACGAGCCCCAGCAGGGCGCCGAGAACGCCCAGCCCGATGGCGAGGCCACCGAGGATGCCCAGCCCTCCGCGGTGGATGAAGTTCTTGAAAAAGTGCCGGAGCGTAATGCCCACTCCCCGGGTGACCTCCACGAGATAGGACTGGGTGACGGCGTTTCGCTCGGGCGGATCCAGTTTCACAATACGGGCGGGCATCGGCTAGCTCCTGATGGCCACGAGCACGATGGCCGTGACGATGACGTTGGCCAGCGAGGCCGGCAGCATGCCCTGCCAGCCCAGCCGCATGAGCTGATCATAACGGAGGCGGGGCAGGGTCCAGCGGATGGCGATCTGCAAAAAGCCGAGCAGCACCACCTTGCCCCAGAAGGTGAGCACCTGGATCAGGATCACCGCCAGGTGCGGCAGCGCGATGACGGTGCTGCCGAAGTGGAACCCGTCGGCGTGCAGGCCGGGGAACTGCCAGCCCCCGAGAAACACCGTGGTCACCATGGCGCCCACGAACACCACCTCCATGAACTCGCCCATGAAGAAGATGCCCCAGCGCATGCCGGAGTACTCGATGTTGAACCCCATGATCTCCGACTCGCCCTCGGGGATGTCGAAGGGGATGCGCTTGGACTCGGCGATGGCGGCCGTCAAAAACAAGATGAAGCCCACGGGTTGGACGATTAGGCCCCAGGTAAGGGGGTTGGGGCCCTGGGCCTGTACCATGGCCATGGGCTCCAGGGTGCCGTAGATGAGCAGGGCGCCCACCACGGTGAGCCCGAGGGTCACCTCGTAGGAGACCATCTGCGCCGCGGCGCGCAGGCCGCCGAGCAGGGCCCACTTGTTGTAGGAGCCGAAGCCGGCCAGCGAGGCCCCGAACACCCCCATGCCCGCGAAGGCGAACACCAACAGGATGCCCACGCCGCCGATGTTGGCCCCTTGGAACCGGAAGGCGGTGCCGGCCGCCGCGGCGCCCGAGAGCTGGTCCGCGGTGACCACCTGGTCCCACAGGTGCGGCACGAAGTAGTGCCCAAAGGGGATCACCGCGAAGACGATCACCACCGGCGCCAGGGTGAGCACGGGCGCCAGGCCGAACAGCAGGCGGTGCACCCGGTTGGGCACGACGTCTTCCTTGAAGACGAACTTGAGACCGTCTGCGGCGATATGGACCATCCCCCAGAGGTTGAGCTTACGCCCCCCCGGCAGCGGGATGTGGGCCCGCGTGGGGCCGATGCGGTCCTGCATCAGGGCGGCCTGCCGGCGCTCCATCCAGGTGTAGATGGCGGTGAGCAGGATCACCGGGAGCAATACCAGCACGGCGTTGATGAGGGTGGCGATGGTCTGCCACACCAGCGGATGCATGGCGTGCTCGCCGTCGAGGATTTGTGTGATGTCAGGCATGGTCGGTCCCTAGCGTTCGTACACGTTCTGGGGGGATGTCCCATCCCCCCTCGCCCCGAAAAAGCGCGGTCTTTCGGGGCTCACCCCCAATCATCTAAGGCTTCGCGCCGCTGCAAGAAAAGGCGCCAATTCGCCGTTTCGCGCAATTTCGCTCCTACGAGACACCTGAACAGTTACTAGCGTTCCTTGGTCACGTCCTGCAAAACCGAATACTCCAGCCGACTTGTCGGATCGTGGGGAGTCCTGTCCCCCCCCCCCGCGCTCAGCCGCGGCCGTTGGCGAAGCGCAGCAGCACCGGCGGGCGGGTGGGCCCGAAGGCGTCTTCGGGCAGCACGTCGTCGCCCAGCGCCGCGGCCGCCGCGGCGTACACTTCGCCCGCCCAGGTGCCCAGCTTCAGATCGTGTCCGGCGGCCTCGGCCAGCCGCGAAAGCAGCTCCCAGCCCGCCAGGGCGTCGCCGGGTGGGGGCACGGCCGGGTGGAAACGCCCCACGCGGCCGTCGCGGTTCAGGAAGGTCCCGTCGGTCTCGCACCAGGCCGCCAGCGGGAGCTGGATCTTGGCGCGGCCCCCGATCCCGGCGTCCCGATGAACCAGGGCGATGACGTTTTCCACGCCCTCGGCGATGGCCGGGTCGGTGGTCTTTTCGTCGAGCACGATGGCGGCCTTCACGGTTCCGCTGGACAGCCGCTGCTCCAGGTCCGCGCTGCCCGATAGCTCGTCCCCGAACACGCACGACAGGCCCGTCGAGTTCGGGTTCCGGTCGGCGGACTTGAGGACCTCGTCTCCCTCCCAATCGGGGCGGGCGGTGCCGAAGACCTGGACGCCGCCGAGGGCCTCGGCCAGCCGCTTGACCGCGAAGAGCGTCTCGGTGCTCATCCGGGCCGAGGCCAGCACCACGATGTCGTCGCCGGAGAGCTTCTTGAGGATCGCGGCGGCCTCGCGCAGCGCCTCGTCGAGGGCCACCGGGTCCCGGTTCACCCGGGCCTGCGCCGCGCGGTCCTCGCCTTGTAGCTCCCGAAACTCGTAGCGCCCGTCGTCGCACATCCACCACTTGTTGACGTCCGGGTCGTAGCGCGGCCGCGTCCGGCGGATGACCTCGCCGTAGCCGTGCAGCTCCACCCGGCAGCCCGTGGCGCAGCCGGGGCACACCGAGTCGGTGACGTTGAGCTTGTAGACCCGGGTGTCGAAGCGGAACGCGGCCTCGGTGAGCGCCCCCACCGGGCACACGTCCGCGGTGCACAGCGAGTAGGCGTGGTCGAGCTCCTGATGCGGGGCGGTGGCGATCTCGGTGTGCATGCCCCGCTGGTACAGATCGAGCTGGTGCTCCCCGGCCACCTCGTCGCAGACCCGGATGCAGCGCCAGCACAGGATGCAGCGCTCCGAGTCGAAGGTGACCCGCGGTCCAATGGGGACGGCCTTGGGCCCGGGGATGCGCGGCAGATCGTGACGCGCGGGCTGGAAGTCGTAGTCGAAATACAGCCGCTGCAGATCGCACTCACCCACCTGGTCGCAGATGGGGCAGTCGATGGGATGGTTGAGCAGCGTGAACTCGAGCTGCTGTCGCTGGGCCTCGCGGGCCTTGTCCGAGCGCGTGAGCACCTCCATGCCGTCCTGGGCCTGGGTCTGGCAGCCGGGCACGAGCTTGGGCCAGCCCTTGACCTCCACCAGGCACTGGCGGCAGACCGCCACGATCGCCAGGCCGGGGTGGTAGCAGAAGTGCGGGATCTCGATGTCCACCCCCCGAGCCGCCTCGATGAGGTTCGTGCCCTTGGGCACCTGCACCTCCTTGCCGTCGATGGTGAGCTGGATGGTCTCGGTGTCGGTGTCGCTCATCGGTCGCACTCCCCGCCGATCATGTTCAGCGAGCCGAAGATCGGGACGATGTCGGCCACGGTGTGCCCGCGGAGCATGTTGCCCATGTTGGAGATGATGATGAAGCAAGGCGGCCGGCAGCGCAGCTTGACCGGCTGGCCCGTGCCGTCGGACACCAGGTAGAAGCCCAGCTCCCCGTTGCCCCCTTCCACGTAGGCGTAGGCCTCGCTCGGGGGCACCTGGATCCCATCCACGATGAGCTTGAAGTGCCGGATCATGCCTTCGATGGTGTTGTAGACCTCGCGCTTGGGCGGCAGCACCACCCGGTAGGCGTCCTCGGCGAGCACCGGGCCGGGCTCCATCTGGCCGATGGCCTGCTCGATGATGGACAGGCTCTGCCACGACTCGTAGAGGCGCACCACGAACCGGGCGTAGCAGTCGCCGAGGTCCATCACCGGCACCTCGAAGTCGAACCGGTCGTACACCGCGTAGGGCGCGTCCTTGCGCACGTCGTAGTCGAGGCCCGAGGCACGCCCACAGGGGCCGGTAAAGCCCCACTGGATCGCCTCGTCGCGGGTGACCACGCCCACCCCTTCGGTGCGGTCCTGGAAGATCCGGTTTTTGAGCAGCAGCCGCTCGACGTCGTCGAGCACGTGCTTGATCTCGTCGAAGTCCCCGAGCACCTTGTCGTTCCAACCCTCGGGCGTGTCGTCCTTGAGGCCGCCGATGCGGCAGTAGCAGTGGGTCACTCGCGCGCCGGTAAGCTCCTCGAGGCGGTCGTAGATGCAGTCCCGGGCCCGGATGCAGTACAGGAACACGGTCATGGCGCCCATCTCCATGGCCATGGCCGCCAGGCACGTGAGGTGATCCCCGATGCGCGACAGCTCGCTGGCCACCACCCGCAGGTACTGGGCGCGCTCGGGCACCTCGAGGTCCAGCAGCTTCTCCACCGCCATGGCGTAGCCGACGTTGTTGATGATCGGCGACACGTAGTTCAGACGGTCGGTGTAGGGAAAGACCTGGGCCCAGGTGAGGTTCTCCGACTCCTTTTCGAAGCCGCGGTGCAGATAGCCCGGCTGGACGTCTGCGTGCAGGATGCGCTCCCCGTCCAGGGTCGCGATGACGCGGACCGTGCCATGCATCGCCGGGTGGACGGGCCCGACGTTGATCGTCATGGCCTCGGTGGGCAGCGCCACGTCCGAGGGAACCTGGTTTTCAGCGATCGATGTCATAGCTTCCCTTGAATTGGGCGCCCGCGTAGGGCCCACTGAGAATGTGCTTCTGCCGCCAGACCGTGTCGTCGCGGTCGGGCCTCCGATACAGCGGCTGGCGCTGGGCCATGGGGTAGTCCTTGCGCAGCGGGAACCCCTCGAACTCGGGGTAGAGCAGGATCCGGCGCAGGTCCGGGTGCCCCTCGAACTCGACGCCGTACATGTCGTAGGCCTCGCGCTCCATCCAGTCGGCCGACTTCCAGACTCCGGTGAGGCTGGCCACCCTGAGGTCGTCCTCGGCCAGGGGCACCCGCAGCCGCAGCCGGTGCTTCTTCTCGGTGGAGTACAGGTGCAGCACCAGATCGAAGCGCGGATCGCGCTGCTGCATCAGGTAGTCTACCGCGGTGAGATCCATGAGCATGTCGAACCCGAGGTCCTTGTCGTCCCGGGCGTGCTCGGCGATCTTCACCAGCTTGTCGCGCTTGATCACCAGGGTCTCGTCGCCGTGGTCGGCGTGCTCGTCGAGCACCTCATCGGCGAACTTCTTCTTGAGCGTTTCCAGCGCTTTCTTGCTCATCGGGTCACCCCGCCTTCCGGGCCGCGGCCTGGCCGCTGCGCTCGAGGGCCAACCGCTTGAGCTCCCGCTGGCTGTGGGTCTCGCCGGCCTGGATCATGTCCTGCAACCGGGTGATGCCGTCGATGACCTGCTCGGGGCGGGGCGGGCAGCCGGGGATGTACACGTCCACCGGCACGATCTGATCGATGCCCGGCACCACCGCGTAGTTCTGGTAAAACCCGCCCGAGGAGGCGCACACGCCAAAGGCCACCACGAACTTGGGATCGGCCATCTGGTCGTAGATCCGCCGCAGCACCGGGGCCTGCTTCTCGGTGATGGTACCCACCACGAACAGCATGTCGGTGTGGCGCGGCGTGAACTGCACGAACTCGCAGCCGAACCGAGCGAGATCGTAACGCGGGCCCATCAGGGGCATGTACTCCATGCCGCAGCAGGCCGTGACGTACGGCTGCACGAACATGGAGTACTTACGCGCCCAGCTCAGCAGATCCTGCAGCTTTTCAGAGCTGTAGAGCTCTATACCCATCGGAGGACTCCCTTTTTGACGACGTAGATGAGCGCCACCAGCAGCACGGTCAGAAACAACCCCATCAGCGCCAACCCGAAGCGACCGAGCTCGCCGTAGAGCACCGCCCAGGGGTACAAAAAGGCGATCTCCACGTCGAAGACGAGAAACAGGATGGCTACCTGATAAAACAGCGGGTTGAAGGCCACCGTGGGCTCACCGATGGGATCGTTGCCGCACTCGAACGGCATCAGCTTGACGTCGGTCTCGACCTTGGGCCCCAAGATGATGGCTGGGATGTAGAACAGAGCCACCACCACGAGCCCCACGAACGAGAAGATGATCACGGGTACGAAGCTGTCCGCTGGCATGTGTTGCCTCTACGGTTGATTGGCGAGAAACAGGGCGTACAATAGAGGCCTCCCCCAGGTCTGTCAAGAGCCACGAAAGCCAGAAAACCAGACAGATATGAGCTGTTTAGGAAATAATTCAACCCGACGTATTCACACTCTTTTCTGGATGGCCGCCGCCGCGATGGCCGCCGGCGGATCCGCTGGCTGCCCCCGCCCCGACGCCTACGGATCCCTGGTGGCGAGCCGGGGGTCGCACCGGGTGCTCGGCCGCCTGGACGCCGCGCTGCGCCATCGGCGCACCGACGACCTGCTGCGGCTTTTTACCCGGCGCTGTCTGCGCGAGTGCCCGGGCTTTCGCTTCCGCCCCCACGGCCGGGCCGGACCCCTGCAGCTCGTGACGTGGCAACCCCGCGACTCCCCCGGAACCCTGGCCGAGGACCTGTATGGACAGCTTCGCCTGTTCACGCGGGTGGACCGCGCGCGGGCCCGCTTCGTGTCGCTGCGCTTCGTCGGGCCCAAGCAGGCCCGCGCCGTGGTGGCCCTGGCCGTGGACGGGCGGCTGCGCGACGGCTCGCGGCGCACCGACCGCGGTCTTTGGCGCCTGGCCCTGCGGCTGCGCGCCGACGGCACCTGGCGCATCGACGGGTTCGGGGCCCCCCAGATGACCACGGTGCTCGCCCGCGCTCCGCTGCTCGAAAAGCGCCTCGCGGTCGCGGCCGGCGGCCCCAGCTCACCGCCAGGGGACGGCACCGCAGATAGCACCGCAGACGGCACCGCAGACGGCACCGCAGACGGCACCGCAGACGGCACCGCAGGGCGCGCGGCGAGGCGCGCGCCACAGCGGGCCAACCGCTCGAGCGGGAGCGGCCG
>CAYFWA010000188.1:0-2499 GCA_964346625.1 uncultured Myxococcales bacterium | reverse complement strand
GGCGCGCGGCGAGGCGCGCGCCACAGCGGGCCAACCGCTCGAGCGGGAGCGGCCGGTCGCCGAAGCATGCGAACCTGTCGACCCCCGGCGCCGATCGCGGCCCGGGTCTCGCCGTGGCGGACGTCGACGGCGACGGCGACCTCGACGTGTTCTTACCGGGCCCCGGCCTGGGTCGGCTGTGGCGAAACGACGGCCAGGGCGGCCTGAAAGCCGACCCGCCGCTTCGCGACGTCCCCCCGACGGCCCGCGGCGAGCGGGCCGTGTTCGGCGACGCGGACGGTGACGGGGATCCGGATCTGTTCGTCACCGCAAGCCGCGGCCACTCCCGGCTGCTGGAGTCCCGCGACGGCCGGCTCGTGCCCAGCGCGCGCAAGGGCCTGCAGCGGCTCGGGCCGGCCACCGCCGCCGCCTGGATCGACGCCGACGGCGACGGCCGCCTGGATCTGGTGCTGGCGCCCGGCCGCCCCGCGAACCCTCGGGCGCTGCGCCTGCTGCTGAACCGCGCCGATGGCTTCCACGCCGCCCCCGCCGCGTGGCTGCCACGGTCCCTGCGCGACACCGCCGCCCTGTGCACCGGAGACCTCGACGCCGACGGCCGCACGGATCTGGTCCACGTCCCCTCGCTGGGTCGCGTACAGGTGCTGCGCAACCGCGGCGGCGCCCGCGGCTTCGCCCCGGCCGGCCGCCTGGAAGCCACCCGGCTCGGCCGCGGCTGCAGCGTGGCCGATCTCGACGGCGACGGCGACCTCGACGTGGCCATCGCCGCCGTCCACTCCTTCGACGGGTGGAAGTACGAGCAGGCCGGCTTCCGCCTACCGGGGCTGTATACCAAGGAACCCGCCGCCACCAAGGCCCGGCTGCGGCGGCTGGTGCGCGGCAGCCTGTGGCTGCGAAACGACGGAGGCATGCAGTTTTCCCCCCAGCCCCTGGGCTCTCCGGCCTCCCGCGGCTGGGACCTGGCCGTGGCCGCCGAGGACCTCGACGGCGACGGCCGCGCCGAGCTGCTGCTCGCCGGCGGCTTCACCCCCCGGAGCGGCCCTCGGGCACAATCCCCGGCGGACGACGACCCCGACGGGATCTCGGCCAACGGGGCCAACGGGGCCAACGAAACCAACGAGGCCAACGAGGCCAACGAGGCCAACGAGGCCAACGAGGCCAACGAGACCAACGAGGCCAACGGGGCCAACGAGACCAACGAGGCCAACGAGGCCAACGAGGCCAACGAGGCCAACGAGCACGCCAAGGAAAAAGGTCAATCCGACGATTCGGCCGACAAACGAGCCGACGGCCCGACCGCTGATCCCCGTCGCGCGTCGGCGCCGGCCGCGGCGGCCGCGAGCGAGAAAACCCGCAGCCAGGACGCCCTGTACTTCACCGCCTGGCTCCCCCGCCACCTGCTGGGCAAAAAGACCCCGCGCCTGTCGCCCCGCCGCGGCGCCCTGGGTGCCAGCCGCGGCGCCACGCTGCTGGTGCGCCGCCACGGCGCCCTGCAGGACATCGGCCAGGCCGCCGGCCTCGCCCTGCCCCCCGGCGTGCGCGCCGTCGCCTTCGCCGATCTGGATCGAGACGGCCACCCGGATCTGCTGCTGCGCACCCGCTCGGGCGCCCTGCTGCGCTACCGCTGGCGCGCCCCCCTGGGCAAAGGCCGCGTGCTCACGGTGCGCCTGGCCGGCCGCGGTGCGCCGGTCTGCGGCACCACGGCCCGGGCCGCGGGGCTCGACCACCGCGCCACCGCCCACGCCGGCTGCGGCGCCGCCGGCGGTGGCCGCCCCTGGGCCGAGCTGCGCCTGGGGCTCGGCACCGCCGTGCGCGCCGACCAGGTCCAGCTCCGCTGGCCCGACGGCACCCGGCAGACCGTCCAGGACCTCGACACCGCCGCCGGATACCGCGTGGCCCGCGGCCACGACGAGGTGACCCGCGGCCTCGGCGGCCCGTCCGCCGCCGCGGGCGCAGGCCCCGCCGCCTCCTCCTCCTCCTCCTCCTCCGCCGCCGGCGACGGCTCCCGCGGCTCCTCCTCCACCGACCCGTCGACCGCGGCGCGCCCCGCAGACGGCCCCGGCACCAGCCCGCCGCCGCGCCCCGCTCGCCCCGGCACCGTGGCCGGGCTGCCTCTCGATGCCCTCGGGGACTGGAAGGTGGAGCGCCTGCGACCGCCCCCGCGGCGCCACGCCTCCCAGCCCCGCGTCCCCCGGCCCCGCGTCAAGGCCATCCCCTTGTCGTCGCTGTACGGCAGGCAGGGCACCGTCATCTACCTGCCCCCGGCCGGTTGTCTCGGCAAGGCCCCGGCCGAAGCCCAGGCCTGCCGCGCCTACCTGGCCCGGCTCGCCAAGGCCGCCCGAAGCTGGCAGGCCAAGGGCGTGGCCGTCATCGCCGTGCTGCCCCGCCCCCCGCGCCGGCCGCCGCGCGGCGCCCTGCGCGGCCTGCGGCGCGTCCGCATCGCCGCCCAGCTCGACGGCTCCAACAGCCTCCGGGAAGTCGGCCGGCTCGTCAAGCAGACAA
>CAYFWA010000187.1:4583-10096 GCA_964346625.1 uncultured Myxococcales bacterium | reverse complement strand
CGGTGCCAGGGCCCGACGCGGCGCCGCGGCCCGACGCAGCGCCTGGGCCCGACGCGGTGCCTGGGCCCGACGCGGTGCCTGGGCCCGACGCGGTGCCTGGGCCCGACGAGTCGGTGCCCACCGTGCTGGTGGTGCACGCCCTCACCGGCGACATGCGGGCCGGGGGGCCCGAGGGCTGGTGGTCGCCGGTGGTGGGGCCCGGCAAGCCGCTGGATCCACGCCGCTACCGGGTGCTTTGTTTCAACAACCTGGGATCGTGCTACGGCTCAAGCGGCCCAGCGGACGCCGACTTCCCGCGCCGCGCCGACGACCGGCGCTTCCCCGCGCCCCGGGTCGCGGGCAAGGGCGCGCACCCGCTGCCCGAAGCCGAGCTCCCCGCCACCATCACCACCTGGGATCAGGCCCGCAGCCTGCTTTTGGCCCTCGACGCCCTGGGCATCCGGCGGGTGCATCTGGCCACCGGCGGCTCGGTGGCGGGCATGATCGTGCTTTGTCTCGCGGCCCTGGATCCGCAGCGCTTCGAGCGTATCGCCCCCATCGCCACCGCCGAGGCCGCCACGCCCTGGATCCAGGGGTTTTCCCACGTGGCGCGCCAGGCGATCCTGCTGGATCCCGGCTTCCCCCAGGCGACCGAGCGGGGCCTGGAGCTGGCCCGGCAGCTCGCCCATCTGTCCTACCGTGCCGAGCCCGGCCTGATGCAGCGCCAGGGCCGCCGCCTGGCGACCGACGCGGCGCTGGAAGCGCACGAGGCGGCTGCGGCGGACGAAGTGGCGCCGGACGCGCGAGGGGGACCGTCGACCGCGCCGCCCTGGTCCTCGCGCACGCCCTACCGGGTGCAGACCTACCTCGAGCACCAGGGTGCCAAGCTGCGCCGTCGCTTCCACCCGCTTTGCTACCTGGCCCAGATCGACGCCATGGACCACCACGACCTGGCGCGCCCGCCAGGGCCCGGAACGCCCGAGCCAGCCGAGTCGTGGCCGGCCGAGGCGCGCCGCCGCGCGCGCCCCCGGGGCGGCCCCTTTCGCGGCTGGCGCACCGTGGCCACCCCCGACCCGGAAAACTCCTGGGGCCTCACGCGCCTGCAGGCCCGGGTGCTGGCCATCTCCATCGACTCGGACCAGCTCTTTTTCCCCGAGCACCTGCTCTGGCTCACCGAGCGCCTCCGCGTCCTCGGCGTGGACGCCCGCCACCGCCAGCTCCGCAGCGCCCACGGCCACGACGCCTTCCTCATCGAGTGGGAGTCGCTTTCCCAGATGCTCGACGAAGCCCTTGCGTTGCCCAGTCCCGAGGTGACAAACTCCGCACCGTCGGTGTTGCCCTGATCCACCGCTGGTTCTATCCCGATACACCGTGAGTGCCGTCCGGATCGCTTTTGAGCCTACCCATGACGACCGCTGAGCAAGACGTGCGCATCCCCGACTCCACCCTGGAGCGCTGGCAGTCGGTGGTGAACATCCTCGCCGACGTGCTGGAGGTCCCCTCGGCGCTGATCACGCGGGCTGACCCGCCGCTCATCGAGGTGGTGCGGACCGCGCAGCGCGAGGGCAACCCCTACGCCCGGGGGATGAAGGCGGAGATGACCGGTCACTACTGCGAGGCCGTGATCACCCGCAACCAGGCCGTGCGCGTGCGCCACGCCCCCGGCGATCCCCACTGGTGGAACGCGCCCGAGATCGACTATCAGATGGTGGCCTATCTCGGGCTGCCGCTGAATTGGCCGGACCGGTCGGTGTTCGGCACGATCTGCATCCTCGATGACCGGGAAAACCCCTTCGGCCCGCGCTACGAAGCCCTGCTGACCGAGTTCAAGGAGCTGGTGGAGGCGCACCTGGAGCTGGTGGAGACCTCGCGGCTGCTCAAGGACCGGAACGAGTCGCTGCAAACCGCGCTGTCGGAGATCAAAACCCTGCAGGGGCTGATCCCGATCTGTGCGCACTGCAAGAGCATCCGCGACGACCAGGGCTACTGGCAGCAGGTGGAGGCGTACCTGGACATCCACACCGACGCCACTTTCAGCCACGGCTTCTGTCCCGACTGTCTGGCGGAGCTGTATCCGGACCTCTGAATGTACGGTGTGACTCCGTGGGAAGGTGCGGCCACCTGCTTTGGGCTTGCCGACTTCGACAGGCCTGGGGGACGCAGCTTCGATTTCTCGCTTTCGCCGGCCGCTTTGGGGCTCACGCGGCACGGAGCGTTGTCCGGCCCTCGAGCACCTCCCGACTCCATTGTTCGACGGTTTGGCGGGTGTCGAGGGCCGGGTGGGTTGGGCCTTTGGACACCGACTTGCTAGGGGGACGCAGCTTCGATTTCTCGCTTTCGCGGGGCGCCTTGGGGCTCACGCGCTACCAGCGACACCCGCGCCGCGAACACCTCCCGGCTCCATTGCGGCGCGAAAGCGACAAACCGAACCTACGTCCCCCCGTTCAGTTGCGTGCTGGATCCGACTCTGGGAATACGATGCTACAGCAGACTATGGAGACCGACTGGAGCTCGTCCAATTTCTCGACACGAGGCTCCGGGTCTCGGCGCGGAGCCGGGGGACCACGGAGCTTTGCCTCGGGCGTATTCTCGACAAATTGAATATAACTAATAGGGCTATAAACGTCGGATACGAGCGTGGACGATTACGCCAACGAGCGGCTCGGGATCGGCCGGCGAACCGCCCAGGGCCTGCGCCAGCTCGCCCGCCTGGCAACGCAGGTGCCCGCGGTATCGCAAGCAGTGTCCTGCGGAGCGCTGTCTCCCCGCAAGGCGCTGACCCTGAGCCCGGTGCTACGGCAGTTGAGCATTGAGCAGCCGGGCACACATCCGGGCACACATGTGGCAACAAACTCGGCGGCGCCTGAGCTAGGCAGACAAGGGGACGGGGGCTCACCAAGTGCTTCGCAGCCGAATCCGGGTTCCGGGTCGGCGTCCGGGTCGCTCTCGGGGTCGGCGTCCGGGTCGGCGTCCGGGTCGGCGTCCGGGTCGGCGTCCGGGTCGGCGTCCGGGTCGCTGTCGGGGTCGGCGTCCGGGTCGGCGTCCGGGTCGCTGTCGGCGTGGCTTCATGTCGCCAACCAGGTCTCCGTACGGGAGCTTGAGGCATTGGTGCGGCAGGCCACTGCGAAGGCGTCAAAGGACGACCCTGCCGAGGCCGAAGGATCGGCGCCCGCGCGGCCGTCGATCCCAGCGGTGCCGCCGCCGGGGACGGTGGGGCTCGAGAGCTTCGAAGCCGGTAGCACCCAAGAGCGCGATGTCGGGACATGCGCGCGCGGAGAGGCCGAAGAGGCCGAACAGGGCGCGTCCGCCTCCGACCGTGAGAGCCAGCGGCGGCGAATGCTGCGCGTGGCGCCCGAGGTGGAGGCGCGGTGGCAGCGGGCCAGGGATCTACATGGGCGGCTCGAGGGGCGGGATCCGGCCCCGGCGGAGACGCTCGAGGCCCTGGTGGCCGAGACCCTGGCGGCGGCGACGCCGGAGGAGCACGAGCGCGCCGCGGACCGGGCGCGACGGGAGCGGGAGGTCCGCGGGGAACCGGGCGGCTCGGCGGAGCCGGCGGTGTGGATGTGGGATGGACGCATCCCCGCGCCCCAGCGTCCGGTGTGGGAGGCCGGGCGGGAGGCCTGGTCCGATCGATGGAGATTTCTAAACGAGGCTGAGCGGCAGTTTCATCGCGATGGCTCCTTGTGGCCCGCGCCGAAGAACGGGGAGCCGGAGCCGGCTCGTCTCGCCTACGCCGTGACCGAAGAGGCTGCTCGGCCCGTTCTGTGCGAGATGCCTCGGTCGGGCGAGGCGGCCGAGCTGGGCGAGGCGGCCGAGCTGGGCGAGGCGGTCGAGCTGGGCGAGGCGGTCGAGCTGGGCGAGGCGGCCGAGCTGGGCGAAGCGGTCGTGTTGGGCGAAACGGTCGTGTTGGGCGAGGCGGTCGAGCTGGGCAGGGTGCCCGCGTTGGGCGGGACGCCCCCGTGGAGCGAAGCGCCGGAGCTTCCCGCGCTGCCCGACGATCCCTTCGCGTTCGATGCGTTGGCGCGGCGGCTGGTGCGGAGCCCCAGGAGCGCCGCGCCGACTTCGCGGCCCGGTGTGACTTCAAGGCTCGTGGGGCCGAATGCGTCAGGCCGGCCGACACCGACGGGCTACGGGAACGCAGCTTCGATTTCCGCGAGGGTTTTTTCGAACCCTTCGGCGTGGATGTGAACGGCCTCTTCGGCATGAGGGTGTTGCTCGTAGAAGCGCTCGAGGGCGCGATGGTGTCGCGACCGCGGGGCCTCCCCGCTCACCTGGATCGGTACGACCCGCCCTTCGTGGTGGACGACGAAGTCCACCTCCCCTGTATCGCGCCAGTAGAAGATCTGCCCGAACCGGCGCCGCAAGGCCAGGTGCACCGCGCACTCCAGGTCTTTGCCTCGGTCGTCGCCGGTACGGGTCACCACGACCCGGCGCAGCCCGGTGTCCACGGGGTAGTACTTGCGATTGCGATGAGACCGTTTGCGCTCGGAGTACGCGAAGTAGGGGCAGGAAAAAAGCAGGTAGGCGGCCTCGCACGCCTCCAGGTAGCTGCCGGCCGTGTCCACCGCGATCCCGCTCGCGGCCGCGGCTCGTCGGAGGCTGAGCTCGGAGCCGCACGACTCGAAGGCCACCTGGACGAGCCGACGGATGGCGCTGCTGGAGCGCGCCTGGAGCCGCTCCCGGACGTCCCTTTCGATGATGTCCTCGAAGTACTGGCGACGAAGGCGATCCCCGTCGGGTAGGCGCAGCGGCTCGGGAAAGCCCCCCTCTCGCAGGTACGCCTCGAGGGTCGTGGCCGGATCCTGCCGACGCCGTTCCTCGAGGTCGAATGGATAGAGCTCCACGGTGAGGTGCCGTCCCGTGAGCACCGTGGAGGTCTCGCCCGCCAGCAGCTCGGCGTTCGATCCGGTGACCACGAACACGTGTCCGCGGGGACGTTCGAGTTGGGCGCGGAGCCACTTCTGCCATCCGTCCACTCCCTGGATCTCATCCAGAAAGAAGGTCAAGCGTTGGGCGTCGGGATGGCGCTCGCGAAACCGCGTCACCAGCCTATCCAGCGTTTCGAAGGACTGCGATCGCGCGAGCCGCGGATCCTCGAGGTTCAAAAACGCGCAGAGGGCGGGGTCGAGCTCATAGCGTCCGATGAGCTGCTGTAGCAAGGTCGACTTGCCGCAACGGCGCACTCCCTGAATTACGAGGCAGAGCGATTCCGGCAGGGTCTCGGGCAGCGAGACCCGTCGCGGGATGGACGCGGGAATCCGGCCATCCCAAAAGCTCCAATATTCAGCAATGCTGAGGATGTCAATGTCCTGCATGGTGCTGATAATACGTATTTTCAGCACCACTGTCGAGTGTGTTCGACGGTTCGATTAGTGTCGAATGTGCTCGACATTCGCATTAGTGTCGAGTCTGTTCGTCGCTTTGGCAGGTGTCGCGGGCCGGGTGGGTTGGGCCGGCCGGCTCCGACACGCGATGCGGAGCCAGGATCGCCACCCCGGACCTTCCTTCGCGGGAGGGTATCGGCTATACCGTTG
>CAYFWA010000187.1:0-4483 GCA_964346625.1 uncultured Myxococcales bacterium | reverse complement strand
CCCACGAGACGCGCCCACGAGACGCGCCCACGAGACGCGCCCACGAGACGCGCCCACGAGACGCGCCCGCGAGACGTGCCCCGCCGTTGACCCCCTTCCCTCGGGGTCGAGTATCTGCCAACGGTGGGGGGCCGCGCCGGCGGGGACGGGCGGCAAACGCGTGGCAAGGAGCAAGGGTCATGAGCGACGCCCCACGAGGCACCGAGCACGGCGATTCCCCAGCAAGCCCCGGCAACGAAGGAAAAGGCGGCGGCGGCGGCGGTGGCGGCGGTGGCGGCGCCTACCGGGTGATGAAGTTCGGGGGCTCGTCGGTGGGCTCGCCCGAGCGGGTGCAGAACGTGGTAGACATCATCGCCGCCCAGGCGGCCGCCGGGCCGGTGGCGGTGGTGGTCTCGGCCATGGGCGACACCACCGACTGGCTGGTGGATGCCGCCGATCTCGCGGCCGCCGGGGATCCGGACGGGGGAGAGCGCGTGGTGGATCAGGTGGCCGATTTGGCCACCTCCAACGGGCTCATGGTGCTGCGGGCGCTCGAGGAGCGCGAGGGCGCGCTCGAGTCCCAGCCCGCCATCACGCCCCTGGTGCGCGAGGAGCTCGCCCCGCTGCGGCAGCTTCTGCACGGCGTGGCGCTCTTGCGCGAGTGCACGCCCCAGACCCTCGACCTGGTGATGTCCTTCGGCGAGCGCCTCAGCGCCCGGGTGATCACCGAGCTGCTGGGCGCCCGCGGGTTGCCCGGGCTGTTCGTGGACGCGCGGGACTGGAACGTCACCGACGATCACTTCGGTGACGCCCTGGTGGACGGGGAGGCCACCCGCGCGCGGATTGCCGCCCTGCGCTCCGGCTGGGAGGGCCGGGTGCCGGTGACCACCGGATTTCTGGGCCAGACCCCGGACGGACGGACCACCACGCTGGGGCGCAACGGCTCGGACTACACGGCGTCGCTACTGGCCCGCGGCCTCGAAGCGGCCGAGGTGAACATCTGGACCGACGTCTCGGGGGTGATGACCGCCGACCCGGCGCTGGTGCGCGACGCCTACCCGCTGTCGCGCATGACCTACATGGAGGCCCTGGAGCTGGCCAACTTCGGCGCCCGGATGTTCCACCCCCGCACCATGATCCCGCTCATCGAGGCGGGGATCCCCATGCGGATCAGCTCCACCATGGCGCCGGAGCAGCCGGGCACGCTCATCGATCAGGGGGGGGATCCGGACATCGGCCACCCCACCTCGGTGACCTCGCTGGAAAACCAGGCCCTGCTCGACATCCAGTGGCGCCGGCTCACCCACCAGGCGCCGGTGGGCGAGCGCACCCTCGGGAGCCTGCACCGCGCCGGGGTCACGGTGTGGATGGCCACCCAGGCCGCCCACGGCCAGGCCCTGGCGGTGGTGGTGCCCGAGGCCCAGCTCGAGCAGGCGCGCGCGGCCATCTGCGCGGAGCTGGCCCCAGAGCTCGAGCGCCGGGAGGTGGAGCCCCTGGCGGAGCGGCGGCCGGTGACCCTGCTCACCCTGGTGGCCGAGACCATGGGCAAGTTCCCCAACATCGCGGGCCGGCTCTTTTCCGCCCTGGGCAGCATCGGCGTGAACATCCGGGCCATCGCCCAGGGCGCCAGCGACCGCTCCATCTCCTGCGTCATCGACGCCGCGGACACGCCGGTGTCGGTGCGCACGGTGCACGCCGCCTTCAACCTGGCCCACGAGGAGGTGAACCTGCTGGTGCTCGGACACGGCACGGTGGGCCGCTGCCTGCTCGATCAGATCCGCGCCCAGGGCGAGGAGCTGGAGACTGCGCACGACATCCGGCTGCGGCTCGCGGGGCTGCTGGACTCGCGGGCCGCGGTGTTCGACGAGCAGGGCCTGGATCCGGACGCCGCCCTGGAGGCCCTGACGTCGGGAACCGACACCCTCGCCCCGGATCCGCGTCCCCTGCTCGAGCGGCTGCGCCGGCTGCCGGTGCCCATCCTGGTGGACTGCACCGCGGCCGACGGGCAAGAGGCCGTGTACCCGGAGGCCTTCGCCCGCGGGGTGCACGTGGTGGCCGCCAACAAAAAGCCCCTCACCCAGCCCCTGGCGGCACACCGGCGTCTGATGGGGGCGGCGCGTCAGCACCACCGCGCCTACCGCTACGAGACCACGGTGGGCGCCAGCCTCCCGGTGATCGAGACCCTGCAGAACATCGTGCGCACCGGCGATCGGGTGCTGCTCATCGAGGGGTCCTTCTCGGGTACCCTGGGCTACATCACCGGCGAGCTCATGCGGGGAGTGCCGCTTTCGCAGGTGGTCCGCCGCGCCCGGGAGCTCGGCTACACCGAGCCCCAGCCCCAGGACGACCTGTCGGGGCTGGACGTGGCGCGCAAGGCGCTCATCCTCGCCCGGGAGCTCGGCCTGGATCTGGAGATCGAGGACGTGGCGGTGGAGCCGCTGGTACCCGCGGCGCTGCTTTCCGAGACGGATCTGGACGCGTTCTTCGCGGCTCTGGAGCGCCACGACGCCGAGATGGCGGCCTACATCGAGGATCTGCAGTCCCGCCACGAGACGCTGCGCTACCTCGCGCGGGTGGACCCCCGGGCCACCGACCGCGCGGTGCTGGAGGTGGGCCCGGTGGGCATCCCGCCGGAGCACCCCGCCACCCGGCTGCGGGGCGCCGAGGCCTTCGTGGCCTTCACCACCGAGCGCTACCAGGAGTACCCGCTCATCGTGCAGGGCGCCGGCGCGGGCGGTGACGTCACCGCCGCGGGCGTGCTCGCGGACATCCTGCGCACCGCGCAGACCCTGCGCGGAAACTGAGCCGGCGCCGGATGCAGCGCGACCTCGCTCCACCGCCGAAGCGCGCGGTGCCGCGTTCCACGGAGGGCGCAGCGCCGACCATGGGTTCTTCGGCGGTTTCCCGGTATACTGCCTCCCAGGACATGCTTCGTACTTTCTTCTACACCCGCCCTGCGCGCGCCCCGAACGAGCGGTCGGCGCTGGGGCGGCCGACGCGGCCGACGCGGCCGGCGCGGCCGACGCGGCCGGCGCGGCCGGCGCGGCCGGCCCTGCTGGCCCTGCTGGCCCTGCTGGCCCTGCCGGGCTGCGCCGAGTCTCTGCCCGAGCCGGGCCCCGTGCGGCCCGTACGCGCCGTGCGCGTGGTCCGCCCCGACGGCGCCGACGAGCGGATCGCCGTGCAGGGCCAGCGCCTGCGGCTGGGGCGCGGAGGCCCGGAGCTTTCCTACCGCTACCGCGGCGAAAAGAAGCTGACCCTCGAGAAGAAGGGCCGCCGACTGCGGGTCAACGGCCGCCTGGTGGGCCTCGACCTCACGGGGCTCGATCCCGAGGCGGCGGGCAAGGCGCTGGCCAAAGCCAAGAAGGTGGAGCGGGTGCGGTGGCTGGATCTGCGACGGCTCTCGCCCGCGGTGATGAAGGCGCTGGCCAAGGCCCGCGGTGATCTCCTGGGGCTGTGGCTCGGTCTCGACCTCACCGCGAAGCGAGCCCTGGACTTGCGCCCCCTGGCCGCCCTGTGCGATCGACTGGGCTCGCTGGTGCTCGAGGGGGAGGTGCGCTGGGCGACCCTCGCTCCGCTACGCCACTGCGCCAAGCTCCGGCACCTGGCCGTGCGGGGGGGGCTGCCCCCCGAGGGACTGCACGCCGTGAGCCGGCTGCAGCGGCTCGAGCACCTCGATCTCGCGGGCGCCCTGCGGGCCTTCGGACCGGGCCCCCAGGGCTTGCGGCCCCTGGGCCGTCTGACCCGTCTGGTGGCGCTGGATCTCGGAGGCAACGGCCTGCGCGACGACGAGTTGGCCGCGCTGTCGGCGCTGCAAGGCCTGCAGTGGCTGCGGCTGGCGGGCAACCCCCTCACCGGGCAGAGCCTGGGCCGACTGGCGCATCTGCCGCGGCTAACCTGGCTGGATCTGGACCACACGGGTCTGACCAACCGCGGCCTGTCTCGCCTGGTGGCCGTGGAGCCCTTGCGCTGGCTCCGGCTCGCAGACACCGCGGTGAGCCGGCGGGGCCTCGTGGCCTTTCACCGGGCGCGCCCCAAGGTGAAGCTCTCCCTCGCCCGCGGTCGGGCCGAGGTGAGGCTGGGGGCGTTGCGCCGCGCGGCGCTCCGGCCCCGGCCCGCCGTGCGGCGCTCCCTGCCGTTGCGACGGCCCGGCGCGCGCGGCCGCGCGCTGCCGCGCAGCAGCGGCACGGGCGTGAAGGCCTGTGATCGGTACCTGCGGCTGATCCGCTGCTTCATGCAAGCGATGTCCTCCACGCGGCACTCCCTGACGCGAGGCACCATCCAGCGGATCCTCAAGGTATGGCGTCGCAAGCTGGCCCGCGGCGGAGCGTCCGCCCGCGCCGCTCTCCACCAATCGTGCAACCGGGCCGAGAAGCGGCTGCGCCAGGCCATCGGCAAAATCGCCAAGGCCCGCCACTGCCTCAAGCCGTAGGCGGGGCCGCCAGACCGAAGACGACCAAACGACCAAACGACCAAACGACCAAACGACCAAACGACCAAACGACCA
>CAYFWA010000186.1:0-10187 GCA_964346625.1 uncultured Myxococcales bacterium | reverse complement strand
TCTGACATGAGTCACTACCAACCCCCCCACCAGACCCGTGGCGGAGACCTGCCGGACACCGCGCTTGTTTCCGCTGGCCTCCTCTGGATATACTTCACCGTGGAGGTGTGAGCGTGTCGAGAATCCTCATCGTGGAAGATGATCCGGTAAATGGCCAGGTTCTCACGGACTTTCTGGATGCCCACGGCTACGAGACCGTGCTGGCCAAGTCGGGGCCCGAGGGAGTTCGCCTCTTCTCGGAGTCCCCCCCGGATCTGGCCATCATCGACATCCTCCTGCCGGAAAAAAACGGCTTCGAGGTGGCCTTCGACATCCGTCAGTCCCCGGCGGGAAAGGACCTGCCCCTCATCATGATGAGCGCGGTCTACACCGACCTCGAGCAGGCCGAGGCCTACGCCCGCGACAGCCTCAACGCGGCGGCGTACCTCGTGAAGCCCTTCGAGCTGAGCACCCTGTTGACGCATCTGCAGGAGCTGCTGCCCGAGCCCGCGTGACGGGCTGGACGGCGTCCTGACGAGTCGTGACGGCCGTGCGCTATCCCTCGTTCATCGTTGAGATGGGGCTGGAGGCCAACCGCCCCCGGCTCTGGCAGGGGATCGGCTCGGGATACGCCATGGTGGCCTCCTTCGCGACCCTGCTGCTCGCGGCGAACCTGTTCGAGCTCATCCCCTGGCGCTGGGAGCTCTGGGCCATGGTGGTCTTCAAGCTGGTCACCAACACCGCCGCCCTCGTCTCGCTGCGCGCGCGCCGGGCGGTGCTGGAGATCTCGGGCCTCAACGTCTTCGCCGACGTGCTGGTGATGACCGGGGCCATCTACTGGTCCGGCGGGCAGCTCAGCCCGCTGGCGGGCATCTACATCATCGAGATCACCGTCATCGCCCTGCTCACGAACCTCGGCATCACCGTGCTGGTGGCCGCGGGGGCCTTCTTCTTCTACGCGCTGGTGGCCGTCGCCACCCACGTCGGCGCCATCGCCCAGTACACCCCGCCCCTGGGCCTGGCCCGCCCCATCGATGTCCGCTACCTGATCTTCGATCTGGCCTGGACCGCGTTCCTGCTGGGCGTCGCCACCGTGATCACCTCCATCGTGCTGCGGCGGCTCCGCGTCCACGAACGCGCCCTGAAGCAGCGCACCGCCGAGGTACTGGAGGCGGGTCGCCTCAAGAGCCAGTTCATGGCCAACATCAGCCACGAGCTGCGGACCCCCATCCAGGGCATCCTGGGGGTGGCCGATCTCGTCCAAACCGAGGTCTACGGTCCCGTCAACGAGACCCAGAAAAAGGCCCAGCGCTCCATCAAGCGCAGCGCCCTGTCGTTGCTGGAGATGATCGAGGATCTGCTCAAGCTCGCCATGGCCGACGCCGGGCAGCTTCAGTTCAAGCCCCAGACCGTGGACGTCCGCGACACCATCTCGCAGGCGGTGGCCTCCACCCGCTGGATGCTGGAGACCAAGAGCCTGTCCATCTCGGTGCACAGCGAGCCCGAGGTGGGCACCGTGGTCACCGATCGCGGCAAGCTCAACCAGGTGCTGATCCACCTCATCAGCAACGCCGTGAAGTTCACCCATGCCCAGGGGCAGGTGCTGCTGCGCGCCTCGGTGGACGGTGACGGCTGGTTGAGCCTGGCGGTCACCGACACCGGCGTGGGCATCCCCGAGGAGCACCGCCAGTCCATCTTCGAGGACTTCCGCCAGGTGGACGGCACCGCGGAGCGCGCCGAGGGCGGGATGGGCATCGGCCTGGGCTTGGTGCGGCGGCTGATCAAGCTGATGGGCGGAGAGGTGCGACTCTCGAGCACCGTGGGCGAGGGCTCCACCTTCACGGTACGCCTTCCGCCCGAGCCCCCGGCCCAGCCGCGCCAGCGGCATCACCGGTGACGACAGCGCCTACCGCTACCGTCGCTCCAAGGGCTGCGCTGGCTGTCACCCCCAGCACTACGAGCAGTGGAAGCGTTCCCTGCACGCCCTGTCGCACTCCGAGCCCATCTACGACTTCTACTTCATCCGCGCCTCGCAGGACTCGGAGCAGAGGCTCGAGACCTTCTGCGCGAGGTGTCACACCCCCATCGCCGTGCGCTCCGGCGAGATTCCCTTCTCCCGTCCCCCGAAGTCCCCGGCCGAACCACGCTCTTTTGGAACACGGTCGAGAAGGTCCGCGACTACCGCATCCCGCCCCTGGGGCACCGCGACGAGGAGATCCCGCTGCCCGCGGGCCTCGCCCTCGTTGGCCCCCACACCGTGGAGGCGGCCCTGCGCTACCGCTCCGTCTCCCCCGCCGGCCTCGCCGAGGCCGGCGTCCCCCCCGGCGCGATCCCCGTCCCCATCCTCACGATTCACCGGATCGACCGCACGCTGGCACTGTAAGGGAGCGGGTCAAAATAAACTCTGCACTCGGGACGCCGATCCATCCCGGCTGGCTGCGTTGCTCATCGGTTAAATATCCCGCAATATTCGCCCTCTTCACGCCTTGCCAGCCGGGCGCCTCGGCGCCCTGAACTGGACACCTTATTCGTGAGCGGGGCCTAAGGGCTCGCGCTCAGGAAGCGCCCTGGCCCCCCTTGCCTGCCGCCGGCGGCCCGGCCTAGACTGTAGCTCAACCCACAGCCCTGGAGAATGCCTTGAATCCCAAAGCCCCGTCGCAATCCCGCTCGCACCGCAACCGATCATTCGGTCGTCCTCCACACCCGGGGCGGCGGGACCGGTTCCGTCGCGCAAGGGCTTCGCTGGGGCTGGCGCTGGCCCTGGCGCTCGCGGCCTCTCTCGCCCTGCTGCCGGGATCCCCGGCCCGGGCCCAGTGGCCCCCGCCGGACGGGGAGCACATTGACCTGAGCGATCCGCAGTACTGGCCCAACGACCCGGACTACGAGAACCTGTGGAACTACTGGAGCTGGATCCACCCCGAGGCGGTGGACGCGGTGGCCGCGTTCAGCCCCTACGAGCTGGAGCTGGGCTCCGGGAGCCACGTGGATCGCGCCTGGCAGAAGACCACGGGGGACCGGCGGGTGGTGCTGGCCATCCTGGACGGGGGCATCCGCTGGTCGGTCTCCGAGCTGGTGAACCAGCACTACCTGAACCGCGGGGAGCTGCCCCCGCCGGACGCCGGCTGCGGGGGTGACGGGGTCACCTACGACGTGAACGGCGACGGATGGTTCAACGTCCAGGATTACACCGAAAACGGCGTGGACGAGCGGCCGGTGGACGTGTGCGACACCCGGCTGCTGGGTGCGCCGGGGGGCTGGGACGTGGTGGTGCCGGCCGAGGGCGCGCCCAACGGGATGCTGGATCCGGGGGACCTGATCGCGTTTTTTTCCGACGGGGTGGACGACGACGGCAACGGCTGGGTGGACGACATCTCGGGCTGGGACATGTACCTGGACAACAACAACGCCGACACCGAGACGAACTTCTACCACGGCAAGAACACCGCGCAGCAGGCCGGCGCGCAGGGCAACAACGGCGCGGGCTCCATCGGCACCTGCCCCCACTGCGCGCAGCTCCAGATCCGGGTGGGGGAGTCCTTCGTGGTGGACGCCAACGACTTCGCCATGGGGGTGATCTTCGCCGTGGACTCCGGCGCCTCGGTGATCGTGGCGCCCGTGGGCTCCATCAACAACCCCCAGCTCGCCCGCGACGCCATCGACTACGCCTGGGAAAACGGGGTAGCGGTGGTGGCCTCCGCCGCGGACGAGAACAGCTTTCACCACAACTTTCCGAGCACCGCGAACCACACCATCTACCAGCACGCCATCCAGTACGACGCCGGCAGCTTCGAGAACGCCAGCACCTACCTCAACTTCTCCAACTGCACCAATTACGGGGCGCAGCTCGTGCTGTCCACGCCGGGCACCCTGTGCAGCTCGGAGTCCACCGGTCGGCTCGGCGGCATGGTGGGGTTGATCTACGCCATGGCGCTGCAGGCCGACGTGCCCTTCCCCGGCGGTGCGCCGGGGCCCACGGACCACCTGGGCGCTCGTCGCCTGCGCGCCGACGAGGTGCGGGAGCTGCTCATCATGACGGTGGACGACATCCACGACCCCGCCACGGCCGATGATCCCTCCCGCTACCCCACCCGCGAGGGCTGGGAGGCGCGGTTCGGCTATGGCCGCACCAACATCGGCGACGCCGTACGCGAGGTGGAGGCGGGGCGCATCCCGCCCGTGGTGGACATCACCGAGCCGCTGTGGTTCGAGCCCATCTACCCCGCCCACACCCCCAGCGTGGCGATCCGGGGAGAGGTCTCCTTCCGGGCCCCCGACGCCAGCGGCTTCGACAGCGTGGACTACGTCCTCGAGTGGGCGCCGGGCATCGAACCCGACGACGCGGACTTCACGGTCATCGACTCGCAGACCGGTGTGACGGGCAGCGCCACGGGGCTGCTGGCCACCTGGGACGTGGCGGACCTGGTGGTGAACAACCCGCCGCAGCCCGCGCCGGACTACATCCACAACCGACACCTGGTGACCCTGCGGATCCGCGCCACGGCCCACAGCACCGATCCCCTGCGCGACGGCGTGAAGGCGGAGCTGCGCAAGGCGGTGCACGTCGTGGCGGACCCGGACCTGCTGCCCGGATTCCCCATCTACCTGGGCGCCGGCGGCCTGGCCTCGCCCAAGCTGGCGGACCTGGACGCCGACGGTGTCCGCGAGATCGTCTACCCGGACAACAACGGGCGCGTCCACGCCTACAAGGGAGACGGCTCCGCGGTGGCGGGTTGGCCCCAGACGGTCAACCCCCTGCCCCACCTGGACGCAGCGCGAGCCGGGAACCACCGGGCGTCTCCGGCCTTTGCCGGCGGGAGCCTGGATCCCGACGTGAGCTCCGCCGTGGTGGCCAGCCCCGCCGTCGCGGACCTGGACGGGGACGACGAGCCCGAGGTGGTGGTGGCCAGCCTCGACGGCTTCGTCTACGTCTGGGACAGCGCGGGGGTGCTCAAACCCGGCTTTCCCGTGGAGCTGGATCGCAGCCTGGCCCGAGACACCCACAAGGATCGCAACCTGGACTCGGGGATCTTCGCCGCCCCCGCCGTGGCGGACCTGGATGGGGACGGCGATCACGAGATCGTGGTGGGGGCGATGGACGGACACGTCTACGCCTGGCACCACGACGGCACGCTGCTCTCGGGCTTCCCGGTGGAGCTCCGGCGTCCCGATGACGAGGTCTACGGCCGCTCGCTTTCCTCGCCGGCCATCGGTGACGTGAACGGGGACGGCAGCCCCGACATCGTGCTGGGCTCCAGTCAGATCATCCAGGCCATGGCGCCGCTTTGGGCCATCCAGGCCACGGGCAACGACCACGCCGAGGGCCCCTTCCTCGAGGGATTCCCCGCCAGGATCCTGGCCATCGAGGAGCTCCTGCCGCTGGTGGGCCAGGGGCTCACCACCACTCCGGCGCTGGCGGACATCGACGACGATCCCTACCCGGAAATCCTCATCTCGGGGATCGCGGGCCCCCCGCGGTTCATCGACGGAGACGGCTACGACCTACACGCCTTGGAGGGAGGGACCCCCAACAGCGTTGAGAAAGGCTACGGCCCCGCCTCGAACTCCGCGGACCTGCCCAGCGTCACCATGTTCACCACGCCAAGCCTCGGTGATCTCAACAACGACGGTCGCCCGGACGTGTTCCAGGGGGTGGGAGGCATGAACCTCATCGCCACCATGGCCACGGGCGGGCAGCGCCTGGAGTTCGATCACCTGCTGGGGGGCTGGGACGCGATATCGGGGCGCTTTCTGCACGCCTTCCCGCGGGTGGTGGACGACTGGCAGTTCTTCATGTCCACCGCCGTGGCCGATCTGGACGACGACGGGCTCCCCGAGGCCATCCAGGGCACCGCGGGCTATTTCCTCCACGCCTTCAATCGGTACGGCGAGGAGCCCGAAGGGTGGCCCAAGTTCACCGGCGGCTGGATCGGCGCCACCGCGGCAGTGGGGGACGTCACGGGCGACGGCAACCTGGAGGTGGTCACCACGTCGCGCAACGGCTGGCTGTTCGCCTGGCGGACGCCGGCCCCGGTCACCAGCCGCATCGACTGGGCGAGCTACAAGCACGACAACCAAAACACCGGCAACCTCGGGACTCCCCTGGACCAGGGGACCCAGGAGCCCCACTGTGAGCCGGACATCGACGGCGACGGCCAGCCCAACGAAGAGGACGGCGACATCGACGGCGATGGTGTGGCCAACCACGACGACGACGACGTGGACGGCGACGGCGTGCCCAACGCCTGGGACTTCGACGACGACGGGGACTGCATCCACGACGACATCGACGAAACTCCGCGGGGACCCACCGCGGACGGCGACGACGACGGCGACGGGGGCGACGGCTGCGGTTGCGACGCCAGCGGCGCAACCGACGCCGGGCTCGCCCTCGCGCTGCTGCTGCTCGGCCTCCTGTGGCTCCAGCGCAGGCGCCGCCAGGGACGCTGCTAGGCCATGGGGCTGCTCGGCTGGATCATCCTCGGTGGCCTGGCGGGCTGGCTGGCCGCGGTGTTGATGGAGGAGCGGCGTGGCTGCGCCCTGAATGTCTTGGTGGGCATCGTGGGCGCGGTGCTGGGCGGGCTCGTGTTCAACGCCCTGGGCTCCCGTGGGGTCACCGGCTTCAACCTCTGGAGCCTGGCGGTAGCCATTCTCGGATCGCTGGGCCTGCTGGCCATCCTCCGGCTTCTGCGCGGTAGGGGAAGCGGACAGCGCCGCCGATGAGCCGCGCCGGCATGAGCTGGCCGGCACCGCTCCCGCTGCGGCAGGCGGGCAGCCGCAATTCCCTTGTCGCGCCCCTGCCTACTGCTCCTGGTCACGGAGCCCCCGCAGGACCTTGCCGAGCTTCTGGATCTTGAGCAGATCCGTACCCTGCAGGTCCTGGCCAAGCCGGGTCACCAGCTTCCGGCCCGCGTCCTCGGGCGCGCGCTTCAGTATCTCCAGGCCCGCCCGGTTGGCGACGCGGTAGTCTCCCTTGCTCACGTAAAGCGCCAGCCTCAGCCCCGTGACGGCGATGGCCTCGGCGTCGCCGGCGGCCAGAATCTTCTCGACGGCCGCGTCGATGGCCTGGGGGTCGGGGGTGCGAGCGGGGCCCGCTCGCAGGCCGTGCCTCAGGATCGTCTTGGTCGCCGCCGACAGCACCGCGGGGATCTCGGGCCCTACGAACTCCCGACTCAAACGGAAGGCAACCAGATACTCCCGCACGCTGTGAGGCCGCGCGAGCACCTTCTGCAGGTGCGGCACCGCCTGGCGGACGTCCGCCTTCTCGATGGCGCGCAACAGGGGCAGCGTGGGCTTTTTCCCCGCGGCGGCGGCCAGCCAGCGCTCGTACAGCACCGCCGCGGCGCGGCGTGGATACTCCAACAGCGCCCGCCGCGCCGCCCCCGCCACCTTCGGGTCCGCCGACGAAACCCACCGGATGAGGGTCTGACCGATCCGCGTGTCGGGGTGACGCCCGAGGGCCCGGATGGCGCTGCCCCGCTGCGGTCGCTTCTTGGCCACGGTCTGCTTCACGGCGTCCAGGGCCTGCGGGCCGAAGCCGGCGAGCAGATCGAAGCAGCTAAAGGCAGTCCACCCGCCGGGATCGCGCACCGCGAGACCCCGGATCACGGCGGCCACCGGGTCCGATCCTCCCGTCAGCTTCTCCGCGCCCTGCAGCTCCACCCACGTCGGAATGGGCGCAAAGATGAACCAGGCGTTGGCGTCACTTTCGCCCAGAAACGCCACCTCGCGGTGCCGGGAGTGGGCGCTGTCGGGTGGGTCGAACCGCGAAAGGAGCTTTGCGCCAGAAGCCGGCAGCTCGCCTCGGGGAATCCACCAGAGCTGGACCACCTGATCCACCCGGCGCATGTATCGGGTGCGCTCCTTTGGCGGAAGCTTGAGATACTCGGCCCGCCGGCGCAGGCTGTTTGCCATGGATTGCCCCGCCTGGCGCAGGATCCACCGCGTCCCGGTGAGCCGGACCGTCTGGAGCCGGGTGCCATCACGCAGGTTGGTGGTGGACGGTGAGCTCACCTGCTGGTAGCCGATCCGGCGCGCCATGCGATACAGGCGATGGATCTCGGCGTGGGGATCACGCGACGGCCCGGCGCGCTGCGCCCGGGGCTCGTCTTTCACATAGACCACGGCGCCACCGCAACCGGAAAGCAGCAGCGTGGAAACGAGGAGGCTGGTCAAAGCTCGCATGGATACCTCTTCCCACCAGCGTATTGAATCGCGACGCTCGCCACAAGCCTTGTCCCCCCCCTCGACCACCTGTCCTGTGGTCTGATCATCCGCCGGGTGCGAACGTCTTGATCCGACATGCCTTTGCCGTGTATCGTAGAAGATAGTCCCCGGAATGTGCCGGGGAGGTGGAACCGAGCCTGCCCAGCCCGAGCGTTGGACTTGGTTTCCCAGGACGGTCAGTCTCGGGCGAGGAGTCAGAGGAACGTGCGTATCTACGTGGGGAATCTGCCGTTCTCCATGCGCGAGGACGATCTGCGCGCACTGTTCGAGCCGCACGGCGCCGTCGCCAGTGTGGACATCATCATGGAGCGGGACACGGGGCGCTCCCGGGGCTTCGGGTTCGTCGAGATGAGCAACGACGACGAGGCCCGGACCGCCATCGACGCGCTCAACGATCACGAGGCCGACGGGAGGCCGCTGCGCGTCAACGAGGCGCGGCCCCGACCCGAGCGCCGCGGAGGCGGTGGGGGCGGCCGCGGGGGCGGCGGCCGCGGGGGCGGCGGCCGCGGGGGCGGCGGCCGCTACAACGACGACTGGTAGTCGGCGCCAACATCGCAATCATCGCGATCAGCACGGCCGGGCCGTCCTCTCGGAGCTCAGCCGGGCTCGGTGTATCTCAGGGGGGAAAAGGCGCGCTCGGGTGGGTGAGAAGTGTGTTTTGCGTGCAGCGCGTGCAGCGCGTGCAGCGCGTGTCATTCTCGCGCGACTACCTCGGCTATCTCGGCGATTTCGACTCGTCGAGGCCCCTGGCGTGCGTCTATTTTGAATCCTCGAGGTAGTGTTTCTTCAGCCAGGCCATCTGCTTGCGGGCCTCGCGCCGCACCGCTTGGTTGGGGTGGCTCCGATACTTCTTCATCAGCTCGTAGGTGGTCTGGTTTCGCCGCTGATAGCTGATCATGGCCAGGGCGAAGGCGCGATACCAGTCGGTGACCTCGTCGTGGTTCGCCACCCACTCCAGAAACCGGTAGGTCTTCTTGCAATACCGGGCGGCCGGGAGCTTCGCCGAGCCCATGAAGCCGCTGAAGCAGACGTTGCGAAACGGCCAGATGAACGGCTTGGTCCACTGCCCAGCCTCCACGCGGCGCTTGCCTTCGGCGAGCAGCGCGTCGATGTAGTCCCCCTGACATCGCACCATCACTTCCCCGGCCCGCCGCGCCACGCCGAGATCCTCGTGCCCGAGGAAGGTGCGCGCCCAGGGGCAAACCCCCTGCTTCTCCGCCTCTGACATCCGCCGCATCTCGAGCGCGCCCTCGAGCAGGAGCTCGAGGCGGCGGGCCTTCGCGTTCCGGGCCCACTGCTTCATGCGGGGGAGCACGGCCAGCCGGCCGTAGCCGGCCACGTGTTTCATGATGCGGCTGGCGACCCCGGGCGTGGGATGGTCCCGCACGATGTCGTACAGCGGATCGAGCGTCCCCGACAAGGCCGCGACCCAGGCTGCCGTCTTCGCCAGGGCCACGGCCCCCGTTCCCCGAAGCCGCGCCAGAACCGCCAGCAGCCGCTCGGCCTGTCGTCGGGGGAACCGCTTGCCGTGCTTGTGGTACTCCGCGAGCAGGGACCGGATGGGCGTTGTGTCCACGAGGTGGGCCGCCGCGGCCGCCACCCCGGAGTCCTTCCCGCCGGCCAGGGTAACCAGGGTCGCCAGCGCGCGTAGGCGATCGGGCTGCGCCTCGAGCTGGGCCACGGCCTGCTTGAACGCCGGGCACTTGTAGCTCGAGAGCTCCGCACATGCCGAGGCCTCCCGAGCCGCGACGGCCACCGGTCCCATGGGTGGAGCCGCGTCCCGCGGGGGCAGCGCGTCCGCCCGGGCCGAGCCACGGGCAGAGCTCGCGCGGCGGGCCTCGGCGGACGCCCCCTGGCCCGAAGGCCTCTCGCCAGCCGCCCCCTCGTGGGCTCCAGCGGGTCGCTGGTCACCGGCGCCAGCGCCGGAGTCGAGCCAGCGCGGCAGCAATAGCGCCCCGCCGACGCCCAACGCGAGGCCCACCAGC
>CAYFWA010000185.1:6472-10227 GCA_964346625.1 uncultured Myxococcales bacterium | reverse complement strand
GGCCGGCCGGCGGCCCGCCGCGAGGCGACGGCGGTGCGGCGCGCGGCCGGGGAGTCGCCCGAGTCGCCCGAGTCGCTCGAGTCGCCCGAGTCGCCCGAGTCGAAGATCGAGGCCCCCGGGCTGAAAAAGGCGCTCACCGAGACCCTGGGCCCCAAGGTGAAGTCCGAGCTGGACCAGGTCCGCGCGCAGCTCGCCGAGGCCAAGCAGGCCTTCGACGTGAGCGAGCGGGGCAAGCAGATCTACGCCCAGCTCCGGCAGGTGGTGGATACCCTCGAGCAGATCCTGCAAGAGGCCAGGGCGGGCCGGTTCGATAAGCTCTCGAGCCTCGCCATGAGCGGCTACGTCATGGGCGTCATGGCGGTCTACCAGCTCAAGGACGTGGCCGCGGACCTGGCCAAGAAGGCCGCCAAGGCGGGCCGCAAGCTCAAGCTCGGCACCGCCGCGGACCTGGCCAAGCGGGGCAAGGCCCTGGCGGCCGTGGTGGAGCCGCTCAAGACCTTGCAAAAGAAGTACACCGCCACCATCAAGGAGCTTTTGCGCAGCAAGAGCCCGAAGCTGCGCCGCGCCAGCTTCGAGGCCCTGGCCGAGAAGGTGCCCAAGCTGCCCGAGGTGCTTCGCCCCGTGGCGTTGCGGATCCTGCGGGCCGCGGCCAAGCGGGAGGAGGACCCCGCCATCAAGGAGCAGATGGAAAAGACCCTCGCCAAGCTCGATGAGAAAAAGCAGAAGTAGCCGGCCGCGCACCAGCCGGTCGGCCCTCGAGCGCGGCGCACCGGCGCGGCGCACCGGCGCGGCTATGAGCGCGGCGCACCGGCGCGGCGTACCGGCGCGGCCATGAGCGCGGTCCCTGGGTGCGGCGCACCGGCGCGGCCCCTGGGTGCGGCGTACCGGCGCGGATCGTCGGGGCGTGCCACCCATCGCCGTCCACATCCACATCCACATCCACATCCACATCCACATCCACGATGACCCGTAGCGAGCCCTCCGCCGCGCTGCCCTCCTGGCCCCCGACGCTGCTCGGGTGGCTGCTGCGCGAGTCCTTCCCGGATCAGCCCGAGCCCGAGCCCTCGCCCTTGCCCCACCTGCCCCCGCTGCGCTGGACGGTGGACGCGCAGCGCGCCGCCATCGAGGTGCGGCAAGAGCCGGGGGCGCAGGGCGAGAACCGCGGGCGCGACGCGTCTTTGGGTCGCCGCCTCGCCGCCTTCCAGGTGGAGTACCGCTGGCCGCCTCCGAACACGGCGTCGCCCACCGCGGCGCCGCGGCGTCGCGCGCTGCGGCTCATTGCCGAGGTGGACCTGCGCCTCGACGCGCAGGGGCGCGGCGGCGCGGTGCCCCCGGCGCTGGTGGCCCACCTGCGTCGCCGGGGCCAGCGGCTCGCGCGCTGGCTCGCGGCCCTGGAAAAGCGGGCCCTCGAGCTCGTGGCACCGCTGTTTCCGCGGGACGCCGGGGGGGACGGGGACATCCGTTGGGAAAACAGCCCCCTGCTGGGCGTGGGCCGCGAGGCGCCCCGGTCGTCCGCGGGGGTGTACGTCAAGCTCGGAGACCTGGACTGTGGGCTGCGTTGCGTGTTCTGCACCCGCGGTGGGCGAAACTACGCCGCCGCGCCGCCGGCCCTCTTTTTGCGAGACCAGCTCTACCGCGCCGCCCTCGGCCTGGGCTGGGCCCCGCAAGGAGCGGGCGCGGGTGTAGTGGCGCCCCGGGCCACCATTGGCGGCGACGAGCCCCTGGGCAACCCGGACCTGCGGTCGTTGGTGCGCCTGGCGCATCTGCGCGGCTTTCGCCCGGCCCTGCAGACCAGCGCCGTGGGGATCACCGACCCGCAGGCCGGGGAGGTGGCGCGGCTCGCGGCCGCGGGCCTGGCCGAGGCGCTTTTGCCCGTCTACGGCGTGACGGCCGCCACCCACGATCGGGTGGTGGGCTTGCCGGGCCACTTTGACCGGCTCGAGCGCGTCGTGCGGGCCCTGCGGGACCGCGGCGTCGCGGTGAAGCTGCACACCCTGGCCCTGCGGCTCAATGAAAAAGAGCTCGAGCCCCTGCTCGAGTGGGCGCGCGAGCGTACCGGCTCGCGCTGCGACGTGCTCTACCCGCGAGACGAGGGCCCCTCCCCGGTGCCGGTGACCGAGCTCATGGTGTCGCTCTCTGCCCTGTCGCCGCGGGTCCGGCAGCACATGGTGCTGCGGGTCCCGTGCCTGGACGTGGGCCGCGATGGCCGCGATGGCCGCGATGGCCCCAATGGCCGCGATGGCCTCGATGGCCTCGATGGCCGCGATGGCCCCGATGCGCCGTCGGGTGCAGCGAGCGCCCGGGCCGGCCAGGCCGCCTCGGGTCGGACCGTCGACACGCCGGGGCGCCGCGCGCGCCCGCCCGGTGGCCCGGAGCCCCTGGCCGATCGGGACCCGGCCGCCGAGCGCTCGGTGGTGGGCTCGGTGAGCGAGGGGGTCCAGCGCGCCATGCAGGCCGAGCACGCCGACTGCTGCGCGGGCTGCCGGCTGCGTCCGCGCTGCGACGGCCTGCCGGCGGGATACCTCGCCCGCTTCGGCGACGCGGAGCTGCGTCCGCGCTGATCCCGCTGATCGCGTCTCCCCGCGCCGCCGCCGGCGGCGCGGGGATCATCCGTGGGTGACGAAATCGGCGATGGCGGCCTGCAGCGCGGCCTGCTGGCCGAAGTAGAAGTGATCGCCGCCCGGCAGCATCCGCAGCAGCCGGGGGCTGCCCGCCGGGGCCGGGGGCTGGGCGTCCCACCAGGCCCGCAGCGAGCCCGGGGCGCAGAAGGAGTCCTCGTCCCCGGCGGTGACCAGGCAGGGAACCTCTGGCAGGCGCAGGTCGGCGAAGGGCAGGAAGTCCACCGGTGGCGAAAAGAGCATCAGGGCCTGCGGAGTGACGGGTGCTGGGTCACCGGAGGCTCCGAGAACTCCGCTCGCTTCAGCGCCCAGCGTGTGCAGCGCGACCCAGGCGCCAAAGGAGTAGCCCGCCAGCGACAGGCCCTCGGCCGCCTCGGGCCGCGATGTCAGCTCCGAAAGCAGGCGGCGTAGGTCGGCGGCGTCGCGCTCGTCGTTTGCCTCGACGCCGGTGCTGGCGCCCACGCCGCGGAAGTTGAACCGCACCGTGGCGAAGCCCTGCCCCTGCAGGGCTTCGCGGGCGGCGATCACCACGTTGTTGTCCATGGTGCCGCCGTAGCGCGGCAGGGGATGGGCGATGACCCACAGGTGGGGGCGAGTCCCCGCCGCGAGGCGGGCCTCGAGGGCGACCTCACCGGTGTCGATGGTCAGGGGCATCTCGGCGGGCATGGGGCACCTCGTCACTGATCACGTCGTCGCGTGGTGGCTCGTCGCGCTGCCGCGCCTCGCCGGTCAACTCGCGGGGCAGCGATGGGTCGGGCAGGGGACACAGCAGCGGCTGCTGGCGCAGGGCGTTGACCAGCCGGGTCACCAGGCAGGCCACCCCCGGGTAGCCGAGCAGCGGCTGGGGCATCAGGGCGTGGGTGTAGTAGGAGGGAAACCCCACCTCCACGAAGGGCAGGACGCCGCTCAGCCCGGCGAGCAGGTCGTGGGCCTCGCTGCAGATCACGGCGGCGTCGAAGGGGCGATCCGCGTGCAGCGCTCGCGCGAGCGAGGCCAGGCGTAGGGGCGCCGCGTTCGGTGGGGTCGACGACGACGGGGCGGTGCGGGAGCGTTTTGCGGCGCCGGGCTCGGCGGCCGCGGCGAGGGGCGCCGCGTTCGGTGGGGTCGACGACGACGGGGCGGTGCGGGAGCGTTTTG
>CAYFWA010000185.1:5137-6372 GCA_964346625.1 uncultured Myxococcales bacterium | reverse complement strand
CGGCGCCGGGCTCGGCGGCCGCGGCGAGGGCCGCGTCGGCGAGGTCGTCGGTGCGTAGGATCGGATCGCCGTGGGAGATCACGGCCTGCAGGGACACGCGGCAGCCGAGCTCGGTGAGGGCCTCGGTCAATGCGGGGGCGAGGTGGCGGTCGCTGGCCACCAGCACCCGCCGATGCAGAAGCTCGTGGGCCAGGATCCACTCCAGGCGCGGGGTCAGTCGCTCGAGCTCGGCCGAGACGAAGGCCGCGGCGCGCGCGGGACAGCCCGCCGCCTCGGCCGCCTCGGCCGCCTCGGCCGCCTCGGCCACCTGGTGCAGGAACCGGCCCGTGGCGGCGAGCCCCACGGGCAGCTCCGCCTCCACGCAGGGGACGTCGAGGCGCCCGGCCAGGGCGCGCGCGGCGCGGCGGGCGTAGGGCAGCGACACCACCAGGTCGGCCGTGGCCGCCTCGCGAAGCCCGGCCACGGGGCCTCCCGAGGGCCAAAGGCTCACCGCCTCCAGGCCCAGGCCCGCGAGCAGCCGGCGCAGCTCGTCCAGGTCGGCGCCCACGTCGGCCTCGTTGCGGTGGGCCAGGTGACCCACCACCGCCACCCGGGCCGACGGACCGGCGGGCGAGTCAACGCGGCCCTTGGCGGCGGGCGCCTGTGGGTCGGCGGGCGCCTGTGGGGCGCCGGCCCCTTGCGCTGCGCCCTCTGGAGGTGGCTTCTCCGGTGATGTCGGCGCCAGGGGAAGCTCCTTGGCGAGAGCCGTGAGCGCGGCGTCGTATCCGTCGGCCCAGTCGCCGCGCAGCAAGCCCTCGGGGATCTGGATCACGCGGTGGTGCAGCGGGGGCTCGAGCCGGCCCAGCAGTAGATCGTACTGCGGCCCCGTGATGCGCACGCTGGCCATGGCGGTGAGCAGGATCTCGGCGCAGTCCGGTAGGCCGTCCACCTGGCGGATGCGCGCCTGGAGCTCGGAGGCGTCGCCCCGGCTCACCCGATCCACCGTGGCGTCGGTCTCCACGATGCGGTGCAGCCCGGAGCTGCGCGCCAGGTCGGCGTGCCAGTCGTGGTTGGCCTGCACCTGGGGGATGCGGAAAAAGGCGCAGTTGGGGCCATCCACCACCAGGTACAGGTCCGACACGGCGTTGATCACCAGGTACACGCCGGTGAGATAGGGGATGGGGGGCAGCGGGCCGGATAGCCGCTCGTCGTGCATTGACCGCTCGTCGTGCATTGACCGCTCGTCGTGCATTGAC
>CAYFWA010000185.1:0-5037 GCA_964346625.1 uncultured Myxococcales bacterium | reverse complement strand
TGCATTGACCGCTCGTCGTGCATTGACCGCTCGTCGTGCATTGACCGCTCGTCGTGCATTGACCGCTCGTCGTGCATTGACCGCTCGTCGTTCGGAGACTGTTCGCCGCGCCTGGACCGCTCGTCGTGCATTGACCGCTCGTCGTGCATTGACCGCTCGTCGTGCATTGACCGCTCGTCGTTCGGAGACCGCTCGTCGCGCCTGGACCGCTCGCCGTTCGGGGACTGCTCGTCGCACCTGGACCGCTCGCCGTTCGGGGACTGCTCGTCGCTCATGGGGTGGACCTCGCCGGGTCGGAGCCCGCGGTGGGGACCGCGCAGGAGTCGGGGGCCGGTCCCGTCGGGCCCTGCTCCGGCCGTGGCGGGAGGTAGCGCGCGTAGCGCCGGAAAAAGGGCCAGCGCGCGGCGTGCAGCAGCCGCTCGAGGGTCCGCACGGCGCCGGCCGGGCCCGGCTCGAAAACGTCCAGGGCGAAGCCCGTGAGCCCGGCGCGGCTGGCCCGCGCGTCGCAGGCCACCTCGGAGTACAGCAGCTCGAAGGTCCCCTGGCGCAGGTGCGCGGAGAGCTCGGCCTCGGTGGCGAAGGGGATCACCGTGAGCCGGGAGGGATCCGTGAGCGCCGCCTGGAGCTGGGCCGTGACTCCGGACAGGGTCGCCGGCGCGGTGGCTTCGACCGGCGGGTCGCCGGCGTCCGCCTTGGGGCCCGCCTCGCAGCGCACGAGCACGGTGAGCCGAAAGCCGAGCTCCTCGACCAGGGGCAGCAGGCGCACGCCGTAGCAGCGCTCGGGCCGCAGGAGGCGATCCACCTCGGCGCCGTCCACCACGAAGCCCACGCCGCGGTCGCGGGCCTGCCGCTGAAGCGCCGTGAAGCGGGCGCGCAGCGCGGGATCCGAGGCGTCCGACGCAGCGCGGTTTTCACCGTGGATCCCGCCCTCGCGGCCAGCCTCACCGCCGCCCGCGTCGCCGCCCACGTGGCCAGCCTCGTCGCCGCCCTCATCCTCGCCGCTGTCGCGGCGCAGCGCCGCGAGGATCTCCGCGAGCCACGCGGCGCTGTCGCGCAGCCCGAAGGGGGCCGGCGGCGTGATGGCCTGCGGTGCGCTGTCTGGCGGTGCGCTGTCTGGCGGTGCGCTGTCTGGCGGTGCGCTGTCCGGCGAGGCGCTGTTCGGCGAGGCGGGCGGCGAGAACAGCGCCGCCTCCAGCTCGGGCCAGGGCGGCTCCGGGTAGATCACGTGCAGGGCGGCGCGGCGGTAGAACGACACCTGAGCCAGGCTCAGCTCCGGCCCCAGGCACGCGGTCACCGGGATGTCGCGGGCCGCCAGCAGGCTGACGATCTCGTCGCGAGCCGGCCCGGGGGGATAGCCGAGCAGGGCGACCCCCGCGGTGTCGGGGACATCTTGCGAGATATCGGATTCGGTGAGCCCAGCGGGTCCGGCAGGCCCGGCGGTTCGGCCTTGCGGCTGGGCGGGTGGCGCCTCGGCGAGCTGCTTGACCAGGTGCGCGTAGGTCTCGATGGGAGAGTCCAGATCGGTGTTGAGGTCCAGCACCGGCTTGGCGCCCTCGCGGCGGGCCGCGGCGAGGGTCGAGGGCAGGTCGTCCCCGATGAGCTTGGGCAGGCAGGTGTTGTTGACGAACACGAAGCGTGATCCGCGGTGGCGCATCGCCCGCTCGATGGCCTCGCGCAGCAGCGCCTCGCCGCCGAACACGGTCTCGCGCTCGCCCAGCACGTTGAGCATGGCGCCGCTGCCGGGCGCCGGTGGCGGCTCGATGGGCAAAAAGGGGCGGCGGGCGAACACGTGGGGGCGCGGTAGCACCCGGGGCTCCACCCGGTGGCACTCGAGCTCACCGTGGACGATGGAGAACACCGGCTCGCAAAACGCCAGGTTGCCTCTGTCGCGGGCCACCTCGAAGTCGCTGAAGAACTGTCGCCACTGCCGCGGGTTGCCCCACCGGCTGGTGGAGACCGGGGCGTTGGCCCAGGGGTCGATCCCCGGCGAGTCCGGGCCGGCCCCGCCGGCGCCGGCCGCGGCGCCGGCCGCGGCGTCGGCGGCGGCGCGCTGGGGCTGCAAGCCCGGGTGGACGGCCCGGTTGAGCAAAAACCCGACGAAGCGTTCCACCTGGTGCGGCACCCGGGCCCGGAGCGAGGCGGGGCGCGGATCGGCGGTCAGCCAGAGGTGAAACAGCCGGTGGCGCAGGATTGGCTCGGCCTCGGTGAGGTTCGCGTCGGGTCGCCTGGAATCGGCCCCCGCTTTGCGCGGCGCAGCGGCGGGTCGCCCAGGATCGACCCCGGCTTTGCGCGGCGCAGCGGCGGGTCGCCCAGGATCGACCCCGGCTTCGCGCGGCGCAGCGGCGGGGCGCCCCGGATCGACTCCCGCCCCGCGCGGCGCAGGGGCGGGCCCCGCGGCGGGCGCCGGGGGGGGCTCCGGCGCGGTGACCTGCAGGCACAGCCGGCCCGCCGGGCCGTCGAAGCGCAGCGAGAAGCGCTCGGACTCGTCCTGGAACACCTCGGTGAGCCACCAGTCGAACCAGCGAGTGCGCCCCAGCGCCACCCGCCCGGCCAGCAGGCGATCCACCACCGTGTCGTCAAAGGGGAGCCGCCACCGGTCCCGGTTCACCCAGGGCAGCAGCGCGAAGGCGGGTCGGGCCAGCGAGCGCGTGAGCTCCCCGGCCACCACTGGCAGCAACGGCTCGGCGCCGCCATCCGCCTGCAGCGCGCCCCAGTGGTGCGGTGAAAGGGGAGCCTCGCCGGGGGGCGGTGGCGCCACCCACGAAAGCGTGGCGTGGGCGTCCGCCATGGATTCGCAGTCGAGGCGGGCAGTGCCGTCTACCCGGGGCAGCACCCGCCGGCAGCGCCACGCCCGGGTGGAGGGGCTGGCCTGCAGGGCGCGCGTGATCCGTCGGGCCAATCGGTGGAGCACGGCGCGCGTGTCGTGGGGATCCAGGGCCATGGATCAGGGGTCCGGGCGCTTCGCGTCAACGGCCCCCACCTCCGGGGACCGGGCCGGCACGCGGCCGTCGGCCGCGGGATCCGTTGTCGGCGAGCCCGCCTGCTCCCCGGGGCTGGGCAGGCCGGGATCGAGCCCGGCGGGCCAGCCGAGGGCCTGGTCGCCGTGGCGCTCGAGGACCACCTTCCAGTACCCGCTGCAGCGCGCGCGCACCGGGCAGCGCTGGCAGGCGGCGGCGTAGGCCCGGGTGGGGAGCTGGGGAGGGTCGGTGTCGTGGAACTCGTCGAAGATCTCCGCGTGCTCGGGCAGAAGGCACATGGGTACGCCGCACAGCCCGGGCACGCGAACCCCGATCCCCGCCTCCTTCCCCGCAGCCACCGCTTCGGCGAGCACGGGACGGAGCGAGTCGAGCGGCGGCAGCAGCTCCTGGTGCTCCAGGGCCCAGCCGAGGGGCGCCGCCACGCTCAGGGTCATCGAGGAGATGGTCCGGGGCGGGTAGCGCTGCCCCAGCAAGCGGATCAGGGGAACCACCTGAGAAAGGTTGAGGCGGGTGATCACGCAGTTCACCGTGAGCTCGACGGACGTCTCGGCCAGGGCGTCCAGCCCGGCCAGCGCCCGCTGGTGCGCGCCGGCCAGGCCGAACATCTGGTCGTTGACCGCGGGATCGGCCGCGTGAAACGACAGCAAGACCTGGTCCAGCCCGGCGTCCACCAGCCGGTCGAGCAGCGCCAAACCCCGGCGGGGGGCGCGGCTCGGATTGGGACGCTTAGGGCCCGTGCAGGAAAAACTCGATCGCTCAGGCCGCCGATCCATCCGCGCTGGCGGCGTCCCTCGTCGCTCGGAATCGCTGAGATCACCTCGCTGCTCGGTCCTTGCCAGCGCGGCGCCTCGACGCCTTGAGCTGACCAACTGATTTCTGCGCGGCCCCTTGGCGCCAACCAGCGGGTCGCGATCGCCAGGGCTCTGCTCGGAGGGTCCGGCGCTGGACTCGTCGCGGGTCTCGGATTCTGCTTTTCGCGGAGCGAAGAGCATGCCGTTTGTCTGCAGCTCGATGGTGGGGTAGCCCAGCGCCCGGGCCTGGGCTATCAACTCCGGCAGCGCCGGCTCCAGGGTGGGCTCGCCCCCGGTGAAGGCCACCCCCGCGGCGCCGGCCTCCCGGGCCTCGCGCAGGCGGCGGGCCGCGGCCGCGGCGTCGGGCACCAGGTCGGGCAGCACGCCGTGGGAGCTACAGAAGGCGCAGCGCGCGTTGCAGCGGGTGTTGAGCCGCACCAGCAGCAGGTGACCGGAGGTGATCCGCTCGGCGGGCCGCAGCGCCTCGGGCAGGCCCACGGCCGGCTGGGCGTAGGCCCAGCGCAGAAACTCCTCCCAGCCGGGGCGCTGCTCGGCCAGCCGCACCCCGGCCCGCAGGGCCTTGAGCCAGCGCTGCTCCGCCGCGCTGAGCTGCTCCTTGCCCACGTAGGCCAGGCTCGCGCTGCGGGTGTGCGCCGCGGCGGGGTCGCCCGCGTCCCGGGGCGCGATGCGCAGATAGAGCAGATCCGGCGGATTGGGCGCGTGCTCGGTCCCGGAATCACGATCGTGGGCGTGGGCGTTGGCGTTGGCGTTGGCGTTGGCGTTGGTGTTGGCGTTGGTGTTGGCGTTGGCCTCGGCGTTGGTGTTGGCGTTGGCCTCGGCGTTGGCGGCGTTCTCCTCGCCTGCGCCCCCCTCGCGGTCCTCGTGGTCCTCGGCGCCCCGTCCCTCAGCGTTTCCGTGGACCGTGAGGAAGAACCCCGCCCCGGCCTGGCTGTCCAGGCGTCGCGGCACGGGCCGGACCCGGGTGAGGGGCGCCGTCACGAGACGGGTCCAGCGTTTGAGCGCCTGGGTCTGCTGCTTCGTCATGGCTTTCTCGCCGCGCTCGTTCACGCGGTAGGCGCGCGGCACAGCGGCTCATCCCGTTGAGCGTATCTCGCAATGCAACCGGCAGCAACCGAGCCCCCCGCCCAGACCGGATCGCCGGTTCGAGCCGCCCGACCCGCTCAAGGGGCGGGGCGGGGGGAAGGAGTGGCGTGGGGTGGCCCGGATCGGGGCCTGGCGTGGGGTGGCCCGGCGTGGGGGCTGGCATG
>CAYFWA010000184.1:0-10253 GCA_964346625.1 uncultured Myxococcales bacterium | reverse complement strand
CGCAGTCGTGGGCGATTTCGGCCGTTCGCAGCAGGAAAAAAGGGCGAAACTCGAGCCTAGAGCACCGAACAGTTTGAAAGACGGCTGCAATCGCGCAGCTCGGGCACCTCGCGGCTTACGTCCTCGCTCCCTCGGTCACCGTACCTACGGGTACGGTTCGGTCGGTCGCTGCGGGCGCGCTCGCGACTCGTGAGCAACTTCACGATTTCGCTACGACGTCCAAACGGATCGGTGCTCTAGGCTTCGTTCCGGCGTTCCGGGGCCCCAACGCACCGCTGGCTGTCCCGGTCCCAGCCCGAACCCGCCCGCGCCGAACCCGGCTGCCCCGATTTCAGCTCTGTCTCGGCCACTTCGATCCCGGCCGCCTCTTTGCAGGCCGTCTCTTTGCAGGCCGGCTCTTTTCTGACAAGATCCCCGGCGATGCGACGAAGGGTTTTATGGGCCGCGGCGACGCTGGCGCTGCTGGCGCTGCTCATGTGGCAGGACAGGGGTTCAGGCCGGCGCGGCGTGCGGCGAGGACCGAAGGTGCCCCGGACCCACGTGGTGTACCGCTGGCAGGAGCGGATGGATCGCGTGGTGATCGAGCACGAGCTGAACCTCTACGGCAACGGCTATATCCGCTACTCGCAGCGCGCGGGCCTGGGTACGCCCCAGGAGACCACCCTACCCAACGACCGTGCCTTCGTGCAGGACGTCATCCAGCGTTTCGAACGGGCGCGGGAGGCCAAGGCGGGGCTCCCTCCCTGCGGCGCGCCTCAGGGCGGCGAGCTGCGGGTGCAGCTCGCGCATCGGACGCGAAGCTTCGATCTGTCCATGCCAGAGCACTGGAGCCGCTATGGTGCTCTGGCGCGGCGGCTCATCGGCCGGGTGGTGGGGGCCATGCCGCCGCCCCTGGAGGCGGACTGCCAGCCCCTCAAGCTGCGGGTGGATCCTTCCCGCGTCGCCGTGGCCCAGCAGACCGACGCGACGTTGCCCGGCCGCGACCAGGAGCGCCCGTTGCTTCTGCGCTACGGCGCGGCCGCCACCCCGGACGCGCGGCTGCGGCTGCTGGCGAAGCTGGCCCGTATCCGCGAGGGGGATCGCTTTTTTCGCTGGGCGCTGCTGCGGCGTCACGCGAGCTCGCTGGCTGCGCGCCGCCTGGTGCGGCGCCACGCGGCCGCCCTGGTGCGAGGGGTGCGGTCCCGCGCGGAGGCGCGGGAGCTGCTGGGCTACCTCGGCGTGCTGCGCACGCCCGAGGGGCTCTACCACCGCGCCCTGCTGCGCCTGGTGCTCGAGCGTCTCAAGGCGGCGGCGCGGGATCTACGAGCCTTCCACCAGGCGCTGAACCAGGAGGGTGCGGCGAAGCGAGCTCACAAGCACCTGCAAAGGATGCACGACGCCCTGGTGGACAGCCACCGCCGCCGGCCACCGTGGGGGCGGATCCGCCGCGCTTTTCCGCGGCTGTTCAACGACTGGCTGGACCTGGCCGAGCGGGAGTGGGCCGGGGATCCGGCGCAGACGCCGCCTTTGGCTCTGCTCCTGTATCGCCGGGCCCTGCACTACGCGCGGCTGAGCGCCCTGGCGCCGTCCGTACGGACGAGCACCGGCGGCGCGGCGACGGTCCGGCGGGCCCGGCGCCTGGTAAAGCGCTACGCCTCGCGGCTGGCATCGGGGCGCTGGGATCGCCACGCCTACTGGCACCAGAAGGACCTGCTGTTCGTGACGGGGTATGTGCGTAGTCATCGCTCTTCGTTCGACAAAGCGTGGCTGGCGGCCCATCTGGACACACCCGCCGAGACGGTGTGCCGGATGATCCGCATGCGCTACTTCTCGGTGGCGGATCGCTACGTGGAGCGCACGGTGGAGAAGGGCGAGGGGGCCGCGGGCGCGCTGCGCCACGCCCAGGGGCGGTGCCTGCTGGAGCGCGAGCGCTACGAGGCGGCGGACCGCGCCCTGACCAAGGCCATCGGCCTCGGGGTGCCGGCGGCCCGGCTGACGCGGGTGGAGGCGTTGCTGGATCAAGGAGATCTCGAGGGCGCCTCGCGGGAGCTGCAGGCCCTGCGCGACGTCACCCCGGCCGCCTGGCGGGCCCGCAGCCGCTTGGAGCGGCTGCGGCAGCGTCCCGACGTCGCCCTGCAGGCCGCCCGCAAGGCCTACCTCGCGGCGCGGGATCCGGTCTCCCTGGTGGCGGTGGGACGGGCCCGGGCGCTGGCGGGGAAGGTCAAGGGCGCCCGCCGGGCGTACCGGCGGGCGGCCAAGACCGCGGGCGCTGCAGGGCACGAGGCCCGGATCCGGCTGGTGCGGCTGGAGCTGGCCCAGGGGGCGCCCCGCCGCGCCCTGGAGGCGGCCTGGCCCCTCACCCGGGCCACGCCGCGGACGGTGCGCGTGGCGGGCCATGTGCTGGTGGCGCGGGCGGCCGCCCGGCTCGGCATGTTGGCGTTGACGCGGCTGCAGATCGAGCGGGCCCGCTACCACGCCGGTGAGGACCCGCGCTCCCTGGAGCGGCTGGGGGCGTTGCTCGTAGAGGGCGGTCGCGGGCTCACCGTGGCGCTGCAGGCCCTGCGGCGCGCTCAGGGGCGGCGGCCGGGATGGACCCGGATCCACGCCCAGCTCGCTCTGCTCTACGGTCAGGTCCGGGCGCTGCCAAAGGCGCTGGCGGCCATCGGCGCGGCGCTGCACGTGCGGCCGGAGTACCCGCCCTACCGGGCCCTGGAGCGCGCGCTGGTGCGGCTGCGGGAAAAGGAGGGCCAGTGAGCACGGCTTCCGGTGAGCGAGGCGGGAGCGGCCGTGCCCGCGGAGGCGCTGCCGGAGGCGGCCGTGGTCCTGGCCGCGGACGCCCCCGGTGGCGAGGGCGCCGCCGGCACCGGCGCGGTGATCAGGCAAAGGACGTCCCCGAGCCGGTGGGAGCGCTGCTCGATCGACTCTTGGCGCGCCGGCACCTGAAGGCGCCCCTGCGCATCTACCGCGTGCGCGCGGCCTGGCCCGAGCTGGTGGGCTCCCTCATGGCCGGCCACTCCTGCCCCACCTCGCTGCAGCACGAGTGTCTCAACGTGGCGGTGTCCGACTCGGTTTGGCTCCAGGAGATGAGCTATCTCAAGGGCGCGGTGCTGGTGCGGACCCAGGAGCTGCTCGGCGAGGAGTGCCGGGTGGAGGAGCTGCGCTTCCGCGTGAAGACCGGCGCGTCCTGTCTTCCCGGGGAATGGCGCCGGCGGAAGCGAGCGGACGAGGATCCCGAGCAGGAGCTGCGGCGTCGGCCCCTGGCCCCCGCGGTCGCCGAGGAGCTGTCGGCCTTCGAGGAGCACCTGGACGGGGTCCCCAACCCGGACCTGCGCCGCTCCATCCGGCGTGCGTACATTCGCCACCTGCTCAAGGAACAGTAGATCGTCCGCACGACTTCCCAGTGGAGAGGGGACCTGCCCCTCCAGGGGAGAGGGGACACCCTCTGAGGCCCCGGTCGCGGCTACTGGCACTCCCGCTGCAGCAGGGCGGCGATGCGATCGGCGTGGGCGCGGATGGCGTTGCGGCTCGGACCCTCCACCATGACCCGGGCCTTCATCTCCGTGCCGGAGTAGCGCACCAGCACGCGGCCCTGGTCGCCGAGCTTCCCCTCCACATCCTGAATGGCGGAGTGGACCTCCTCGAGCTCCTCGATGGGGCGCTTGGTGGCCACCGCGATGTTGCGCAGGACTTGCGGGTAGCTGGTCATCACGGTGCGCAGCTCCGACAGGGGGCGGCCCTCACGCACCATGATGGCCAGCACTTGGAGCGCGGCGATGACCCCGTCGCCGGTGGACATGTGATCCAGGTACACCAGGTGGCCGGATTGCTCGCCGCCGAAGTTGTAGCCGCCCTGGCGCATGTGCTCCACCACGTAGCGGTCGCCCACCTGGGTGCGCAGCAGGCGCCCGCCGGCGCCCTCGATGGCGCGTTCCAGGCCGAGATTGGACATCACCGTGGTCACGAGGGTGTCGTGGGAGAGGGTGCCCCGGGCGAGCATGCGCGTGGCGCACACGGCCATCACCTCGTCGCCGTCTACCACGTTGCCCGCCTCGTCGGCCAGGATGAGGCGGTCCGCGTCGCCGTCCAGGGCGATGCCCAGATCGGCGCGATAGGTGCGCACGGCCTCGCACATGGACTCGGGGTGCAGGGCGCCGGTGCGGTAGTTGATATTGCGGCCGTCGGGCTCCACCCCGAGGGGAAACACCTCGGCGCCGAGCTCCTCGAAGACGAAGGGGGCGACCTTGTAGCCGGCGCCGTGGGCGCAGTCCACCACCAGGCGCTTGCCCTCGAGGGTGAGATCCGTGGGGAAGGTCTGCTTGCAGAAGGCCACGTAGCGGCCGACGGCGTCGTCGATGCGGCGCGCCCGCCCCACGCGATCCCCGGTGGGCCGGCTTTGCTCCAGCTCCTCGGAGCTCATGAGGCGCTCGATCTCGGTCTCCTGCTCGTCGGGGAGCTTGAAGCCGTCCTGGGCGAAGATCTTGATGCCGTTGTCGGTGAACTCGTTGTGGCTGGCGCTGATCACCACCCCGGCGTCGGCGCGCATGGAGCTGGTGATGTGGGCGATGCCCGGCGTGGGCAGGGGGCCCACGATCATCACGTCTGCGCCCATGGACATGATGCCCGCCGACAAAGCGTTTTCGAACATGTAGCACGACAGCCGCGTGTCCTTGCCGATCACGATGCGGCCGGATCGCCCGGCTCGCCTCGAGAAGATCAGCGCCACCGCCTGCCCGAGGCTGGTGGCCGTCTCCACGGTCATGGGCTCGAGGTTGGCCTCGCCCCTGATCCCGTCTGTGCCGAAGATATTTCGCATCGTCGCTTCCTCGAAGCTCAGGATCCCTTGTTCTCGATCGTTGTGGAATGCGCGTGGAGGCTCGCGTCCGTTACGGGCTCTGCTCCCGAGGACCGCGGGCGAGTCGCGCCATCACGCGCTCCGGCGTGAGGGGGAGCTCGCTCACCGGCTCGCCCAGGGCGTTGCCCACCGCGGAGGCGATGGCCGCGCCCCCCGGGATGAAGGACGGCTCGCCGATGCCGCGGGCGCCAAAGGGGCCGAGGGGCTCGGGGTCTTCGATGAAGCTCATGGCGATCTCGGGCGCGTCCGCCGCGGTGGGGATCAGATAGTCGGTCAGGCTGGAGTTTTGCAAGCGCCCCTCTTGCAGGACCAGGTCCTCCATAATCGCCCAGCCCATGGCCTGCACCACGCCGCCCTGGACCTGACCCTCGAGGGAGGGCGGGTGGATGGCGCGGCCCACGTCGTGCACGGCGTGGACCTTGAGCACGTCCACCTTGCCGGTCCAGGTGTCCACCCGCACCCGGCTGACGTGGGCGCCGAAGCTGTAGAACATGTAGGCTCGCCCCTGGCCGGTGTTGGGATCGTATTCGCGGTCGTCGCTGCGGTACCAGCCCAGGGCGCCGGGGTTGATGCGCTGCTTGTACAGCAGGGCGGCTACCTCGGCGAAGAAGACGCGGCGTCCGTCGGGATCGGCGTATCCGTCCCCGGTGAGTATGAGTCGGGAGGGGTCGACCCCGAGGAGCTCGGCGGCCAGGGGACGCAGCCGGAGCTGGAGTTGCGCGGCGGCGTCGCAGATGGCGTTGCCCGCCACGAGGGTGGCCCGGGACGCCACGGTGGGGCCGGAGTCGGGCACGAGGGCCGTGTCCACCTCGGTGACCTGGATGTGGGTCTCCGGGGCACCCAGGGCCTCGGCGGCGATGGCCCGGGTGGCGGCCAGGGCGCCCTGACCCATCTCGGTCACCCCGATGGCCACGTTCACCGAGCCGTCGGACTGGAGCTGCACCAGGGCGCCGCCGCGGTCCAGCGGCTGCCCGCCTTGGTGGAGGTTGCAGCCGTAGATGAACAGCGCCACTCCGGTTCCCTGCCGGTAGCGCTCGCCGGCCTCTACCACCGTGTGCACGTCGGTGCCTGCGGTGATGGCCTCCACCCGGTCCAGCATCTCGGTGAGGCGCGCGGGGCGCTCGATGAGCTCTCCGGAGCTGAAGCGGGGGCGGGCGTCGCTCAGCGCGTTGAGCCGGCGCACCTCCAGGGGGCCCAGGCCCACCTCGCGGGCCAGGCGGTCCATCTGGATCTCGTGGGCGACGGTGGCCTGGGGCGCGCCGAAGCCGCGGAAGGGGCCGCCGAACAGGTTGTTGGTGTAGCAGACCCGGGTACGCACGCGCACGTTGTCTACAGCGTAGGGCCCCACCACCGAGGTGTTGGAGCGCTCGGCCACCACCGTGGAGAGGCCGGCGTAGGCGCCGGCGTCCACCAGGATCTCCACGTCCACGCCTTGGACCACGCCCGCGTGGTCGGCATACAGCCGGTGGTGCACCACCATGCGGTGACGTTTGGTAGAGGCCTGCACGTCCAGCTCACGCGGGAGCCGTAGCTGCACGGGGCGGCCGGTGCGGCGCGCCAGCAGGGCGGCGCACACGGCCACCTCGTTGGGGTAGTCCTCCTTGCCGCCGAATCCGCCACCGGTGGGGGTCTGCACGACGCGCACGCGGCCCACCTCCAGCCCGAGTGCCTTGGATACGGCGGCGCGGATGTAAAAGGGGCACTGGCAGGAGGCGTGCACCGTGACGCCCCCCGTGGGCTCGGGGACCACGAGGCAACCCTGGGTTTCGAGGTAGGCGTGCTCCTGGCCCCCGATGCGGTAGGTCTGCTCCACCGTCACCTCGGCGCCCTGGCGCGCGGCGTCCAGGTCGCCGCGGTCCACCGCGAACTCCTTGACCAGGTTGCCCCCCTCGTGGACCCGGGGGGCCTCGGGGGACAGCGCGCGCTCCACGTCGTAGACGCCGGGCAGGGGGCTGAGATCCGCGGTGATGGCTTCCAGGGCCGCCTCGCAGGCAGCGGGGGTCTCGGCTGCCACCAGGGCGAGGCGATCCCCGGCCATCCGTACGCGGTGGGTGACCAGCAGCGGCTGATCGTCGAAGATCAAGCCCACGCGGTTCACCGCGTCGAGCTCCGCGCCGGTGAGCACGGCGTGCACCCCGGGCAGGGCGCGGGCCCCGGAGACGTCGAGGGCCTCGAGACGCGCCGAGGCGACGGGGGACGTCTTGATGGCGGCGTAGAGCATCCCCGGGGTCTTGAGGTCGGCCAGGTAGGCAGTGCGGCCCGTGACCTTGGCGGCGGCGTCGGGGCGCAGCGTCCGGCTGCCCACGCCGGGTTTGGACTCCTCGCTCATGACGCGCCCTCCTGCTCCTGCTGCTCCTCGTGCTCGGGGCCGGCCGAGCCCGCGGACCCGTCCGGGCCCGGCGGGTCCGCGGAGCCTCCCTCCGGGGCGGTAACCGAAGCGACGCCCGGGACATGGGCCGCGTCCGGGTGCGCGGCGGCGCGCTTCACGGCCGCCACCACCTTCTCGTAGCCGGTGCAGCGGCAGAGGTTGCCGGCGATGCCGTGGCGGATCTCCGCCTCGGACAGGGCCGGTGGCACGGCGGGAGGCCCCGCATGCGTAGCGCCGCGCTCGGCGGTGGCCGAGGACCCGCTCCAAGGCTCGGCGAGCAGGCCGGCGACGTTCATCACCAACCCCGGCGTGCAGAAGCCACACTGCACGGCGCCCTCCTGCACGAAGGCCTCCTGGATGGGGTGCAACCTCTCAGACGGCGAGGGAGCTCCCGGGTGGGAGCGGTCCCCCGTCGCCTCTTGCTCGTCGGGCGGGGGGGCGGCGAGCCCCTCCACCGTGGTGACGTGGCGGTCCGCGGCGCTGCCCAGCAGCAGCAGGCAGCTACACACGGGCTTGCCGTCCAGCAGCACGGTGCAGGCGCCACACTCACCGGAGCTGCAACCCTCCTTGGTGCCCGTGAGCCTCAGCTCGTCGCGCAGCACGTCGATCAGGCGCGTGGTGGGATCGGCGTGGATGGTCACAGTGCGCTGGTTCACCGTCAGGATCGTGGTGGGCTTCGTTTCAGCCATGGGAGAGGCACTCCTGCAGATGTTCCCGCACCAGGGCGGCGACCAACCGCTGCCGGTACGCGCCCGAGGCGCGGTGGTCGTCGATGGGGGCGGTCTCCGCGGCGGCGGCCGCGGCCGCGGTGCGGCAGCGCTCCTCGGTGAGCCGCTCGCCCGACAGCAGGGACTCGGCCCGCTGCGCGCGGAGGGTGGTGGGACCCACGGCGGCGAGGCTCAGGCGGCTCTCCACCACGCGCTCGCCCTCCATCCGGGTCACGCCGGCCACGGCGGCGAGGCTGCACACCAGGGCGTTGCGGCCGCCCACCTTGTTGAAGGTCTGTACCACCCGGGTCCCGTCCGCCGCGCCCTCGGCCGGGCGGGGGATGCTGATGGCCTGCACCAGCTCGCCCGGCTCCAGGGCGGTCTGTCCCGGACCCCGAAGGAACTCGGTGACGGGCAGCGAGCGCACGCCGCGGGCGCTGCGGATCATGACCCGGGCCTCCAGGGCGACCAGGGCGCACACGCCGTCTGCGGCCGGGGAGGCGTTGCACAGGTTGCCTCCCAGGGTGGCCATGTGCTGGATCTGGTTGGCGCCGAGCTTGGAGGCGGCCGTGGCCAGCCCGGGGAAGACCTCCCGGATGGTGGGATCCTGCCGCAGCTCGGCCATGGTGCAGCTCGCGCCCACCACCACCGCGTCCCCGGCGGGATGGATCCCCCCGAGGCCGAGACGGCCGATGTCCACCAGCAGGGAGGGGGCCGGATCCAGCAGGCCGGCGCGACCGCGGACCACCACGTCGGTGCCGCCCGCCAGGGGGTAGGCGCCCGGCCCCTCACTGGACAGGATCGCCAGGGCCTCGCCCATCGTCTTGGGTCGATGATATCTCACGTTGCGCATCGCAGCAGACGCTAGCACATCCGGGGGCAAATATTGAAGCAGCTTCGCATTACCGGCACCGGGATCGGGGCCCGTAGCATTCACGGGAATCCCCCTTCAATCCTCGTATCATGGTCTCAAAGGAGCCGCGGTCACGAATCCGCGGCGGAGGTGGTATCATCACCCCATGCTCTTCCGTTCCAAGCAGTCCGCCAAGACCGTCTGGACCCGAACCCGGGATGGCTGGCAGCTCCCCCTGTACCACTACCGCACCGATCGCCAGACCTCGCCCTGGGGGCCCGTGATCCTGATGCACGGGCTCAGCGCCAATCGCTACGATCTCGACGCGCCGGATCCACGGATCAGCCTCGCGCGATTTTTGCACACCCACGGCCACGACGTGTGGGTGGCCGAGCTGCGGGGGGCGGGTCGCGCGCGGCCTCCGGGCTGGCCCCTGCGGGGTCGGGTGGTCTTCGACTTCGACGACTACGTGCATCGCGACGTGCCGGCGATCATCCGCAAGGTGCTCGACGTATCGGGAGCGCCCTCACTGCACTGGGTGGGCCACTCGCTGGGGGGGATGCTGGCCTACGCCGCTTTGGAACACTACGACCAGCACCTGTTTCGCAGCCTCATCACCATCGCGTCGCCGGCCTTCACCGCGGTGAAGCACCCCCTGGTGGATCGGCTCTACCGCGCGCGGTTTCTGCTGAACGTGCTGCGCTGGCTGCCCAGCCGGCGGCTGGCCCAGCTCGGCTCGTTGGCCCCGGGCCTGATCGGCGGCACCCTGGGCCGGATCGTGGCCAACCCCGACAACATGAACCCCAAGGACATCCAGCGGCTGTTGCGTACCGCCATCACGGATCTGCCGGCGCCGCTGCTCAAGCAGATCGCCGAGTGGTACGGGGGCCCGCCGGGGTTTTCGCGCCGGGACGGGCTACTGGACTACTACGAGCAGATGCGGCGCATCGAGGTACCCACGCTGGTGATCTCCGGGGCCGGTGATCTGCTCACCCCCGTGGCCGATCTCCGCTCGGCCTACGACTCGCTGGGTGCCCGGGACAAGCACCTGGTGATCGCCAGCCGCAAGTACGGCTACGCCCACGACTACGGCCACGTGGATCTGGTGCTGGGCGTCGACGCCCGCCGCGAGATCTACCCCCACGTCGCCGACTGGATCGAGGCGCACGCCTGAACCCACATCCACATCGCGCTGAGTCTTTCGCGAGCCCCACGACCGATCACCGTGAGGTCGTGGCCGGCGCCGCGGCGGGCTCCGGCGCCCCGCAGGGGCGCCGGAGCCCTGCCGCAGGCGCACGACCGCAGCCCCGCCGCAGCTCGGCGGCTGAGTATTCCCTGATATTCAGCCTTCTCGCTCCTTGGCACAGGTACGCCTCGGCGCCCTCGGTCCTTCGAAGTTATTCTTGCGCGAGCCCTTACGGCTGGCCAGCCCGGGCAGCTGAGGTCCATGACCCTGCCCGTCTGTCGGGCCGCCTGAGCGGCGGCCCGACCCCA
>CAYFWA010000183.1:6062-10273 GCA_964346625.1 uncultured Myxococcales bacterium | reverse complement strand
GGAGCACCCGTTGTCCGGCGACGCGCTGGATTTTTGGCGGGTGGAGCGCTATGAGCCGGATCGCGCGTTGCGGCTGCGGGCCGAGATGCGGCTGCCGGGGCGGGCCTGGCTGGAGTACGACGCCGTGCCCACCGATGACGGCCAGCGCACGGTGGTGCGTCAGACCGCGACCTTTGATCCCGCGGGGCTCGGCGGGCGGCTGTACTGGTACGGGATTTACCCGATCCACCGCGTGATGTTCGCGGGGCTGCTGCGGCGGATCGCGCGCATGGGACGCCAGGACCCGGACCGGGAGATCGCCCCGCCCCAGTCCTTGGGCGCGGTGGTCCTGTGGGTCACCCTCTGTCTGGCGGTGGGGGCGCTCGGCGGTCTGTTCACCGCGGAGTCCGTGTCGGACTGGTACCCGACGCTACGCAAGCCCGCCTGGACGCCGCCCGGATGGATCTTCGGGCCGGTGTGGACGCTGCTGTACGTGATGATGGGGGTGGCCGCGGCCCGCGTCTGGGTCTGGCGGAGGCGGCGCCCCGTGGGCGTCGCCTTGTCGCTGTTCGGTGTGCAGCTCGGGCTCAACCTGTTATGGTCGGCGCTGTTTTTCGGGCTTCGCGAGCCCGGCTGGGCCCTGGTGGAGATCGGCGCGCTGCTCGTGGCCATTGGCGCCACGGGCATCGCGTTCTGGCGCGTGGAGCGCGCGGCCGCGATGTTGCTTGTGCCGTATCTCGGTTGGGTGGGGTTCGCGTCGGCGCTCAATCTAATGCTGTGGAAAATGAATGGCTGAACGCTGCCGGTGAGGGATCGGCCGCTGCGGAATCGCGAGGGGCCCATGCCCCAGGGAGAGAGCCGATGGAAAAGCCGCTGCGACTGGGTATCAATAGCTGCCTGCTGGGGGAGAAGGTCCGCTACGACGGACAGCACAAACGGGATCGCTTCCTCACCGACGTGCTCGGGCACTACCTCGAGTTCGTGCCGGTCTGTCCGGAGGTGGAGTGCGGCTTTGGCGTGCCGCGCGAGTCCTTTCGTCTGGTGGGCGACGTGGAGCGCCCGCGCATGGTGACCTCGCGCACCGGCGTGGACGTCACCGAGCGCATGGAGGGCTGGGCGCGTGAGCGGGTGGAGCAGCTCCGGTCCGAGGACCTGTGCGGCTTCGTGTTCAAGTCCAAGTCGCCGAGCAACGGCATGGAGCGGGTGCGGGTCTACGGGCCCAAGGGACAGCCCGTGCGCAAGGGGGTGGGCCTCTTCGCCCGCATCTTCATGGAGACCTTCCCCCTGCTGCCCGTGGAGGAGGAGGGGCGCCTGCGGGACGCCGGCCTGCGGGAGCGCTTCATCGAGGCCATTTTCACCATGAAGCGCTGGTGCGACGCCTGCGAGGGGCGCCGCACGCGCAAGGGGCTGGTGGGCTTCCACACCCGCCACAAGCTCCTTTTGATGTCCCACAGCCCCAAGCACCTAAAGGAGATGGGCCAACTGGTGGCCGCCGCCAAGGAGCACTCCCGCCCGGCGCTCTACGAGCAGTACGAGTCCCTGCTGCTGCAGGCCATGCGGCTCAAGTCCACGCCGGGCAAGCAAGCCAACGTGCTGTCCCACGCCCAGGGGTACTTCAAGCGTGTGCTCAGCGACGACGAGCGCCAGGAGCTAAAGACCCTCATCGAGCGCTACCGCGAGGGGCTGGTGCCCCTCATCGTCCCCATCACCCTCATCAACCACTACGTGCGCAAGTACCAGGAGCCCTACCTGCAGGGTCAGGTCTGGCTCGAGCCCCACCCCCTGGAGCTCAAGCTGCGCAACCACGTCTGATTTTTCGGTCGAGGCTTCAACGCGCCATCAGGCCGGCTCGAGCACGATGCGGCCGTCGAGGGACAGGCCCCCCTCGCCCTCGGGGAACAAGCGGAAGGGGTTGACGTCCAGCTCGGCGATCTCGGGGAAGTCCAGCAGCAGGCGCGACAGCCGCAGCAGCACTTCCGCCGCGGCCTCCACGTCGCGTTTGCGCTGGCCCCGGGCGCCCTGCAACACGGGCGCTGCCCGCAGATCGTCCACCATCCGCAGGGCCTCCACCCGGGAAAAGGGCGCGATGCGCTGGGAGACCTCGTGGAAGATCTCGGCGAAGATGCCGCCCATGCCCACCAGCACCACCGGGCCGAAGGAAGGGTCCTGGCGGCCCCCCACGATGAGCTCGAAGCCCGGCTTGGCCATGGGCTGCACCAGCGCGCCCCGGATCTGGGCCCCGGGGGCCGCGGCCTGCACCCGCTCGGTGATCTCGGCAAAGGCGTTGCGGACCCCCTCGTCGTTGCGCAGGTTGAGCTGCACGCCACCGAGGTCGCTCTTGTGCGAGATCTGCTCGGAGACGATTTTCAGGATCACCGGGTAGCCGATGCCGCGGGCCGCCTCCACCGCCTCCTGGGTGTCCTGCACGAGCTGCGAGGTGATCACCGGCAGGCCGTAGGCCTCGAGGATCTCCAGCGCCTCGAGCAGCAGGGGATCGCGCCCCGCTTCGCGGCAGCGAGACAGGATCGCCTCCACCCGGGCGCGGTTCACCTCCAGCTCCGGGGTGACGGGGCACTCGTGCTCCATGTCGTGGCGGAAGTCCCGCGCCAGCGCCAGGGCGTTGATGGCGCTCTGGGGATCGCTGAACACGGGGAGGCGATACTCCCGGCGCACCCGGGACAGCTCCTGGGCGTCGGTAGCCACGCAGGTCACCACGGGCTTGTCGAACTCCTGGGGCAGCTCCGCCAGGGTGTGAAACAGCTCCTTGGAGGCCAGCCCCTCGGTCTTGGAGATGTAGGTGTGTAGAAAGACGAGCCCGTCCACGCTGGGCTGGGCCAGCGTCTCGCGGGCGATGCGGGCGTAGATGTCGTAGTCGAACAGGTCCCCCAGATCCAGCGGGTTGGTGAGGCGGATCACGTGGGCCCGAAAGTGCTTCTCCACCTCCCGCACGAAGCGGTCGGGGAACTCGGCCAGGCGAAAGCCCGCCCGCTCGCAGGCGTCGGCCGCGATGACGGCGTGGCCCCCCGAGCGCGACACCACGGCCAGGCGGTCGCCGTCGAGGCGAGGCATGGGCAGCATCTTCAGGTAGTCCAGCAAGGTCTCGCTGTCGCGGAACCGGGCGATGCCCACCTGCCGGAGCGCCGCGTCCACCACGGTGTCGTCGCTCGACAGGGCGGCGGTGTGCGAGGCCGCGATGGTGCGCGACAGCTCGCCGATGTTGGACTTGTGCAGCAGGATGGGCTTTTTGGCCAGGCGGGCCAGCTCCATCAACCGGCGTCCGTCGGAGATCCCCTCGAGGTACAGGCAGATGATCTCCGTGGCGTCGTCCTCGAGCAGGTACTCGAGCAGGTCGTTTTCGTCCACGTCGAGCTTGTTGCCCATGGACACGACCTTGGCCACCCCGAGGTTCTCGCTGGCGAGCAGGTGTAGATACCCGATGCCCACGCCGCCGGACTGGGCGATAATGGAGACCCCGCCGCGGGTGTAGCCGTTTTCCAGCGGGGTGAACGGGACCACCAGGCCGTTGTCGAAGTTCATCACGCCGATGCCGTTGGGGCCGATGAACCGGATGTCGTGCCGGCGCGCCGCCTCCACCAGCCGCGCCTCGAGCGCCTCTCCCTCCTGGCCGAACTCCCCGAAGCCGGCGGACTCGATGACCACCCGGGTGATCCCCTTGGCGCCGCACTCCTCCACGATGTCGGGCACCACCTGCGCCGGGGTCAGGATCACCGCCAGGTCCACGCGGTCGGGGATGTCCGAGATGGACTTGAAGATCCGCCGGCCGAAGGCGGTGCCGCCCCGCGGCCCCACCAGATACACGATGCCGTCGAACTCGAACCGCTCGAGGTTCTTGACGATGGCGCGGGCGAGGTTGTCGGGCCGCTCCGAGACCCCCACCACGGCCACGCTCCGGGGATAGAAGAACTCGCGCATGCTCTGCTCCTGTGCGGGTGGCATCGGGTCTCGGGTGCCACCGGGTCTTGGGTGCCACCGGCTCGCCCCTTTGGTGGCCCGTCGTTTTGATTGACGCGCCCAATCGAGCATCGGACGCTGGCATTACCTAGGTCCCGAGACAGCGGGTGTCAATAGGTTTGCGAGTGCTCACTAACAACAGCGTTCCCGATCATGGATCGTTGCCGATCATGGTTCGATAGGCTCCCGGAACAGCTGGATGCCGGCTGGATGCCGGCTGGATGCCGGCTGGATGCCGGCTGGATGCCGGCTGGATGCCG
>CAYFWA010000183.1:2535-5962 GCA_964346625.1 uncultured Myxococcales bacterium | reverse complement strand
GCTGGATGATCGCCATCGAGCTGGGGGCGGGTTGTGTCTTCACGAGATCCATGCTCCCATCGAGTCGGGAATCTCGGATCGCCCATCGAACAGCAAGGATATTAGTCCCAGAGGCTCGGGACCCCCCCGTGGAGGTAACCATGAGAAAACCGCACACACTCATCACGAACAGTACCGCGTTGGCCTTGATTTGCGCCTTGGGCCTGGCCGGGTGCAAAGACAAGGAAGAGGGCAGCGGCGGCGACGGCAAAGGGCCGGACGAGCCGGCGGCGCGTAGCGGGGGAGAACCGGGAGAGGCCAGCGACGCGCCGCCTCGGCGGCGACCGGGCGCCGCGCGGAAGGCGGTGGCGGAGGCGGGGCCCCTGGCTCCCCTGACGGCATTGGCCAAAACCATGGACCAGGGCTTGGCGAAGATGCTCGAGGGCAAAGACGTGGCCAAGGCCTTCGCCCCCTTGCCCGCGAAGCGCCGCGGCTCCGAGCGCCGGTTCGACAAGTTCACGCGGCGGTTGAAGGAAGCGGGCGTGGAGTCGGGCAAGCTGCTGCTCATGGAGATGGACCTCGAGCTCTGCAAGGGGGGCAAGCGCGTCTACCGGCTGCGCACCGACGTGGCCTTCGTGAGCGGCGTGCCCTCGCTTCTGTCCATGCGGGGCTCGTCCCGCAAGGGCCGCCGCGAGTGCCGCGCCAACTTCGACAAGCTCGGCGGCCCGCTCGCGCCCGTCGCCCAGGCGGCCAAGGCTCTCGTGAAGGTCCTCAAAAGCGGAGGCGAAGCCTGCGAGAAGCTGCCGCTGGCCGACGTCGCGGCGCTGCAGAAGCTGCTGTCCGAGGACGCCAACGACGTGGCGCGCGGCGTTCAGAAGACGCGGGAGAGCTTGGGTTTGCTGTGCGACAAGCTGGCCGAGGTCGACTCCGACGCCGTCCAGGTCAAGCTTGACGATGTGCTCTTTTCCGCGCAGAACATGATCGGCCGCTCCGCCGGCACCATCAAGGCCGAGTTCGAGGACGACAAAGACGACAACTACCTCCTCGAAATCGGCCGGTTCAAGGGACTTCGCTAATCATATCGAGATTCGTTCCCACCGTTCGCAAGTGAATTATTGCACGTACACGTTCAGGGGGGATGTCCCATCCCCCCTCGCCTCGAAAAAACGCGGTTTTTCGGGGTTCACCCCCAATCATCCTTAGGGCTCGCGCCGCGGCAGGGAAAGCGCCAATACGCCGTTTTTCGCAGTTTCGGTCCTACGTGACACCTGAACGGTTAGCGCTGGAAGGTCTCGGGGCGGGGTGCTCTCTGGTTTCTCCGGGTAGGAGTCGAAGAAATCCGAGATCCAGCCGCGGTTCCCAGGCTACAGTATGGCCTGACCCGCTGCGGGCCGTGCGCTCGCGGGGCGGGCCGTGCGCTCGCGGGACGACCGTGCGCTCGCGGTGTGGCCGGAGCCAAACAGGATACCCAGGGGCAGGGCCCCGGAACGTGGTTGAAAACGAGAGGACTGATTAGGATGAACGACGAACGAGACGGCGAACGTACCGACGAACGTACCGGCGAACGTACCGGCGAACGTACCGACGAACGTACCGACGAACGTACCGACCCGCACGCTGACCAGCGCGTCGAGACAGGCGGCGATGAACGCGTTGAGGCGCGCGCCGAAGCGGGTGGCGATGTGCGAGGCGAGGGGCGCGCCGATGAGCGCGTCGAGCTGTTGGCCCGCATCGAGCGGCTCTTTTCCGAGCAGCGCTTTGGCGTGCTGTGTACCTGCCGCCCCTCCGGGGCCCCGTATGGCAGCTTGGTGGCGGTGCAAGCGGTGGATGACCTCCACGGGGTGCTGTTCGCCACGCTGCGGACCACCCGCAAGTGGGAAAACCTCCAGGCGGAGCCCCGCATCGCCCTGGTGATGGACAACCGGCAAAACCGCGGGGAGGACCTGCGCGAGGCCATCGGCTTGACGGTCTTTGGCGAGGCCCACGAGGTCACCGGGGAGCAGCGGAATCTGCTGCAGGCGCGATTTCTCACGCGCCACCCGCGGCTCGAGGACTTCCTCGCCTCACCGGAGTGTGCCTTGATGCGCATCGAGGTGGGCACCCTCAGCGCGGTGACCCGCTTCCAGCAGGTGCACGAGATCGACCTGCAGGAGCCCAGCGGTTCATGACGTGGATGCGCCCCCTCGCCGAGCTCGAGGAGACCCATCGCGCTGCCCGGCCTTGACATTGGACCAAACGGATCAAGACTGTCTCGTACGATGCGAGGCGGGTGCGCGTAGAACGGGTTGCGGGACACCGCTAAAGGACTGAAGAAACTGGAAAGGCACTGGATGGTTCCCTGCGCAGATCGGGGCCAGGAGTTTCGCTTTGCTCGAGCTTACCAAGGAGAACTTCCGCGAGCACGTCGGCGTAGACGGGATTGTGCTCGTAGAGTGTTGGGCGCCAGGCTGTGGAGCCTGTAAGAAGTTCGATCCGGTGTACGCGGACGCCTCGGAGCGACATGCGGCGCACACCTTCGCCCGGATGAACGTGGAGACGGACGATGCGTTGGGAGAGTTCTTCGAGATAGAGCATACGCCCACGCTCATGTTGTATCGCGACGGTCTGCTTCTGCTGAAAAAGCCCGGCGTGTTTACTGGAGAGGCGCTCGACGACATCGTGAGACAGGCCGAGTCACTCGACATTGATGTGGTGCGCGCGGACATGGAGGGAGACGGAGGCGGAGGCGGAGACTGAGACTGAGACTGAGACGGAGGCGGAGACTGAGACTGAGACGGAGGCGGAGACTAAGGCCCCGATCACGAATACGGGACCTCAGGCGGCGCGGAAGACGGCAGCGATCATACGTCCTAGCGGAGCGTGTTGTGTATCCCACATCGCTCCATGTCATCACCACGGCGCCTGGCAACACAGGGCGCCCAACCATGCGAGGAGAGAGACCATGAGCGAAGACCTGAATGAGTTCAAGAAGGAGCTGAGCGTCCAGTGGGTGAAGGGCGAATCCGGGACCACGTACCTGTGCCCCGTAAACGCTCTGAAGCGGTTGAGCAACCCGTCGGATGCCGATCTCAAGAAGATCTGCGTGGACGAGTCGCAGAACCCGCAAAACGACTAGATCACCGAAAAAGCGAGTACCTGCTTCGCACGGGTCGCCGAAATCCCGGAGAGTGTGTATTCACGAGAGACGAAGGGTCGTTGCTCGTGAACCCACCGCATTGCGTCCGATGGTGTGACGCGGCGGCCCGGGTGGGCAGGTACCCCATGAGTCGCTGTCGGTGCTGGGTGGGCGGTGGACGACGACGGTGATCGAACCCCGGAAGCAACAGCACCGCGGCGGATGTCGCACAGCCACCGAGGTGGGCGTAACAGGCTGCCGCCGGATGCCCCGCACGGCGGATGCCCCGCACGGCGGATGCCCCGCACGGCGGATGCCCCGCACGGCGGATGC
>CAYFWA010000183.1:0-2435 GCA_964346625.1 uncultured Myxococcales bacterium | reverse complement strand
CCCGCACGGCGGCCGCCATGGATGAAATCCCCATGACATTGCTAGTGACCAAAGAAGCGCCCGATTTTCAGGCGACCGCGGTGCTGGCGGACGGCTCCACCGACGAGGGGTTCTCCCTGTCGCGGTTACGGGGCCGATACGTGTACCTGCTGTTTTATCCGCTGGACTTCACCTTCGTGTGCCCCACCGAGATCCTCGCCTTCGATGAGAAGCTCGACGAGTTCGCCCAGCGGGACTGCGAGGTGGTGGGCCTTTCGGTGGATTCCCCCTTTACCCACCTGGCCTGGCGACGCACGCCCCGCGACCAGGGCGGAATCGGTCCCATCCGCTTCCCGCTGGTCTCGGACCTATCCCGCAGCATCTCGCGATCTTACGGCGTGCTCTTCGAGGAGCAGATCGCCCTGCGGGGGCTGTTTCTCATCGATCGTGAAGGCATCGTGCGTCACGCCCTCGTCAATGACGATCCTCTCGGCCGCAACGTGGACGAGGCCCTCCGGACCCTGGACGCGCTGCGGTTCCACGACGAGCACGGTGAGGTCTGCCCCGCGAACTGGAAGAAGGGGCAAAAAGCCATGAAGCCCACCACCGAGGGCGTCATCGACTATCTATCCAAGTATTCGAAATAGATAGGAATGCCTCGAGTCAGAGCTGCTTGCGTCGCTCGGCGAGCAGCCCCAGCGTGATCACCGCCCCGAAGATCAGGGGCAGGAGCCAGGGACGCCCCAGGGCGAGCAGGAGCCGGCCCACCAGCGGCCGCAGGGCCAGCACGGCGGCGCCGAAGCCGACCCCCATGACTCCGATGAACAGCGCCGAGCGGGCCAGCAGGGGCCACTTGCGCACCCGGCGCTTGAGCACGCGGGTGAGATCCGGGGTGTAGATGGTGAGCAGCGTGGCGGCCAGGGCCACCGAGATGAGCGGCAGGTGCGCCAGGGTGTAGGCGGTGATCTGGGCATACCAGCGGGCGAGCATGCGTCGCAGGATAGGCAAGACGAGCCACCTGGCAAGCCCACCCTGGTGGAGGCTTCGCCCCAGCGCCGACGACTCCGAGGATCCGGTTTGCGAGGATCCGGTTTGCGAGGATCCGGTTTGCGAGGATCCGGTTTGCGCTTTTCCGAGCAGGCTCCATATTGGGAGCCCTCGATATCCGTAGAAGAAAACCGGAGGAGGAGAGACCATGAACCACTCCCGACTGCGTCTCCGAGGGTTGTCCGGCTCGCTCGCCGGGCTCGCCACGCTCACCGGGCTCGCGCTGGCGGCTGGCGGCTGCCAGAAGAACGGCAACAAGAAGAATGAGCAGACCACCCGGACCGCCAAACCCGAACCAGCCGGCCCGGCCGGCTCCATGGGACAGGCTCGTCCCGCCGAGCGGGCGGGTCCGGCCGAGGATCGCGCGGCCCGCGGCCGAGCCGCCCATCGCCGAGCCGGTTCTCGCCGGGCGGCAGCGGATCCCGGGAACGGACCCAAGCTGGTGAAGCGCTGGAGCGCGGGGGGGCTGGAGGTGCCCGAGTCCGTGCTGTACGATCCGGCCGAGAAGGTGCTCTACGTCTCGTGCATCCACGGCAAGCCCACCGAGAAGAATGGCCAGGGCTACCTCGCGAAGCTCTCGCTGCAGGGCAAGGTCCTCGCCCCCAAGTGGGCCACGGGGTTCAACGCCCCCAAGGGGATGGGGATTGCCGGCGAGACGCTCTACGTCACCGACATCGACCGGCTCCACGCCGTGGACAAGAAGACGGGCAAGATTTCCCGCACCATCGAGGTGCCGGGCGCGAAGTTCCTCAACGACATCGCCATCGACGCCAACGGCAAGGTCTACGTCTCGGACATGGTGACCCGCAAGGTCCATCGGCTCGAGGGTGAGAAAGGCGACAAGCTGCCCGTGTTCGTGGACACGTCGGCTTTCAAGGGCGCCAACGGTCTGCTCGCGCAAGGGGGCGACCTGCTGGTGGGCAGCGAGCAGGGCATCGTGAAGGTGGATCTCGCCACCGCCAAGGCCACGCTGCACGTGCCGGTGAAGGGCTTCGGCATGATCGACGGTCTCAAGGCCTATGGCGACGGCGCCTACCTGGTGAGCAACTGGAAGGGCAAGACGCAGCTCGTGCAGCGGGAAGGTCCCACCCGGGTGCTGCTGGACACCACCGCGGACAAGGTCCAATCCGCCGACTTCGAGTACATCGCCGACCAGCGGCTGCTTTTGATCCCCACCTTCTTCGACGGCCACGTGAAGGCCTACCGCATCGAGCGCTGAGCAGTCGGGGGAACCGCCGCCCGGAGCCGATCGCCGGAGCCGATCGCCGGAGCCGGACGCCGGAGCCGATCGCCGGAGCCGGACGCCGGAGCCGGACGCCGGAGCCGATCGCCGGAGCCGGACGCCGGAGCCGATCGCCGGAGCCGGACGCCGGAGCCGGACGCCGGAGCCGGACGCCGGAGCCGGACGC
>CAYFWA010000182.1:0-10293 GCA_964346625.1 uncultured Myxococcales bacterium | reverse complement strand
CCTCGACGACCCCGACCCCCGCATCCGGGCCCACGCCGCCGCTGCCCTGCTGCGCCTCGCCCCGGGCGATGCCGCCCCCCGCCTCGAGGCCCTCCGCGACGCTCCCGAGCCGCTCACCCTCTACGACCCCGACCGCGGAGAGCTGGTGGACACCCAGGTGGGCACCTACCTGCGCAGCCTCGGCTAAAAGAGGGGACGGTGAAAAAAGGGGACTGAAAAGAGGGGACTGAAAAGAGGGGACGGTGTTCCCTTCTTCCGTTGCTCAACCAAAACCCTAATATTTCCGATGAAAAGGAAGGGGACGAGGTATCATTTTTTCGTCTTGGCTCCTCGACTCTCCGATCCAACCACGATTCTTCGAATGCTGCGGGTTCCAAGATCAGCATTGACAGGAAGCCCTGCATTGGGTGTACGCTGAAATACGGATAAATGTAATCCCTACGGTACACTCAGTCCTTCCATCCTCCTTCTTTTGGAAGGACTCACCACACCGTGGGCCCATGAGGTTAACGTTATGACTCACCCCCATCGCCATACGTCCCCCGCCGGCCGCCCGCGCCGGAGCTCCTTCACTTCCCGCGCCACCGGGCGTCGGCTCCTGGCCGGCGCGGCGGCCTGCGGCCTGCTGCTGCTCGGCTCCGGCCCGCTGGCGGCCCAGGAGCTGAACCCATCCATCTACGTGCTGGTGGACACCTCCGGCTCCATGCTCATGACCCCCGACGGATCGTCCAACACCTACGGAGACGGCAGCGCGGAGCATCCCGGGGTCTCGGGGCTCACCAGCCGCCTGTACATGGCCAAAGAGGCCCTGCGCACGGTGATCAACGCCTACGGCGAGGTGCGCTGGGGCATGGCGCGGTTTCAGCAGTCCAGCGGCCACAACTACCTGTGTAGCTGCTCGGACGAGATCCCGAACAACACCAGCGGCTGCGGCGGCTACGGCGGGCTGTGGGATCCACAGGACGAGTGCCGGCTGTGCGACGTGATGAACCCCTACCCGGACTACGACGAGCCGGGCACCCACGACCGGGTCTGCATCAACTACGCCGGGGGCCTCTTCGTCTCCACGGACGGCAACTTCACCCCTTGCCTGGATCCCTTCGCGGATCTGAGCAACCCGGCCGCGGCCGATATCCTGGACGGCGCCGACATCCTGGTCCCCCTGGGCGCGGGCAACCAGTCGGAGATCCTGGGCTGGATCGACCACAGCGAGAGTGATCCTGGCGAGGCGGGCTACTCCAGCAGCCTGTCGCCGGAACAGCAGCCGGATCCGGAGCTGCGAGCCATGGGCGGAACCCCCATCGGCGGCTCCCTGGCGGACCTGTACGATCAGCTCTCCACCACCGACCTGGGCAACGACCCCCTGCGGGGCTGCCGGCCGTACTCCATCATCGTGCTCACCGACGGCGCCGAGAGCTGCGACAGCGACCCGGTGACCTGGGCCACTCAGCTCCTGCAGGTCCCGGATCTGCAACGCGGCTGCGGCACCGGGTGCCCGCCGGGCTCCACGTGCAACGGCACCCACTGCGTCTACGAGGTCCGCACCTACGTCATCGCCTTCGCCGTGGCCCCCAACGAGTTCATCAACTGCAACGACATCGCGGTGGCTGGCAACACCGGGGGCGCCATCCCGGCGGACAACGACGCCGAGCTGGTGGCGGCCATGGCCCAGATCATCGCCGACTCCATCCGCACCGAGCTGTGCAACGGCGTCGACGACGATTGCGACGGCGCCATCGACGAGGACTACCCCGACGTGGGGGATCCCTGCGACAACGGCGCCCTGGGCCAGTGCTACTGCGCGGGAACCAAGCAGTGCGCCGCCGGCGGCCAGGGCACCGAGTGCGCCTACCACACCGCCACGGCGGCCAACCCCTGCGGCGAGCCCGCCTTCGGCTACGGGGCCGAGTCGAGCTTCGGCTGCGACGGCCTGGACAACGACTGCGACGGCCTGGTGGACGAGGGGCTGATCTGCTCGGATCCGCCCCCGGAGATGTGCAACGGCGTGGACGACGACGGCGACCCCAACACCCCCGACGGCGCCGACGATCCGGCGGTGGGCCAACCCTGCGGCACCTCCATCGGGCAGTGTTCCCCGGGCACCACGGTGTGCCAGAACGGCTCCGTGGTGTGTCAGGGCGGCCAGGGGCCCGTGGCCGAGACCTGCAACGGCTACGACGACAACTGCGACGGCGTGGTGGACGGGCTGACCCGCGGCTGCTACACGCCGGGCAGCGGCAACGGCTGCACCTATGACTCCCAGACCGACACCTGGAGCTGCCAGGGTCAGTGCAGCGCCGGCGTGCAGGTGTGTCAGGCCCTGTCCTCACCGGATCCAACCAACGACTGGGGCGCCTGCCTCGGCGAGACCGGCCCCACCACCGAGATCTGCGACGGCGTGGACAACGACTGCGACGGCCTGGTGGACGAGAACCTCACCGAGGAGTGCTACCCGCCGGGCAGCGGCCCCGACACCGGCTGCCAAGAGTCCGGCGGCGTCTGGACCTGTGAGGGGCTGTGCCAGACCGGCACCCGCACCTGCGCCAATGGCGTGTGGAGCCAGTGCACCGGCCACGTGACCCCGGCCCTTGAGGTGTGCGACGCCTTGGACAACGACTGCAACGGCTTGGTGGACGACGATATTCCCGGCCTCGGCCAGCCCTGCTCCAACGCCCTGGGCCGCTGCACGCCGGGCACCCTGGAGTGCATCAACGGTCAAGAGACCTGCACCGGCGGCGACGGCCCCTTCCCCGGTCGCTGCAACGGAATGGACGACGACTGCGACGGCGCCATCGACGAGACCAACGAGCTGGACGAGGACCCGGACAACGGCGCCGTGTGCGGTACCGACGTGGGCGAATGCGAGACCGGCAACAATGTGTGCGTGGGCGGCGCCTGGGTGTGCATGGGCGAGGTGGGGCCGGTGACCGAGGCCTGCGACGGGCTGGACAACGACTGCAACGGCCTCATTGACGACGAGGCCGTCTGTCCCCCCGACTGGTACTGCGTGGCGGCGGCCTGCCGGCGCGAGTGCGACCCGAACGAGGAGTTCCCCTGCCCCTCCGGCCTGCAGTGCCAGGAGGCCGACGTGGACGGCCAGATGCGCTGGCTGTGTCTGCCTCCCAGCGGGATTTGCGGCGGCACCACCTGCCCCGAGGGTTGGGTCTGCGTGGACGACGAGTGTGTGGATCCCTGCGCCGACGTGACCTGCGAGGATTGGGAGACCTGCCGCGCCGGGATCTGCATGGACGAGTCCTGCACGGGCCTGGGCGGGAGCTGCCCCACCGGTGAGATCTGCAACCCGGTTACCCACGCCTGCGAGCCCGACCCCTGCGCCCTGTGTGGCCCGGAGGAGGCGTGCGTGGATGGCCTGTGCGAGGCCGACCCCTGCCTCGCGCTGGAGTGCGACCCGGTCTGGGAGTACTGCCGGCGCGACTGCGACGGCGGTGACTGCTCGGCGAGCTGCGAGACCCTGTGCGCCTGCCAGCAGGGCGAGCGGTGCGACGCCGATGGCCAGTGCGAGCCCGACCCCTGCGCGGGCGCCTGCGTGGGAGGTGAGGTCTGTGACGGCGGCACCTGCGTGGCCGATCCCTGCCTCGACGTGAGCTGTCCCCCCTACGAGGTGTGCGTGGAAGGGACCTGCCGGCCCGATCCCTGCGACGCGGTCCAGTGCCCGCCCCACGCCACCTGCGTGGTCCACGAGACCGGGGACGGCACCGCGGTGGTGGGCAACTGCGAGCCGGCGCCGGGCCACTGGGTGCCCCACGGCGACGGCGAGGAGCTCACCATTCTCGGCGGCGGCGCCGCGGGCTGCAACACCAGCGGCACCGCCGGACCCAGCGGTCCCACCCCCGCCGGCTGGCTGCTGGTCCTGGCGGGGCTGCTGGGCCTGGCCTTGCGCCGACGACGTCTCACGGCGCTGCGCTCCCAACAGCTCTTCCGCAGGCTCGCTCGCCGGCTCTCCCGGACCACCCCGATGACCGCGGTGGGGATGGGCCTGACGCTCGGGCTCGCCGCGAACAGCTGCGAGCTGTCCACCTACCAGACGGGCAGCGGCGGCCACTGGGAGCACCTCGACGGCGGCACCGACGGCTGGGTGCCCTCGGACGCCACCACCGACGCCAGCACGGATGCCTGCGTGCCCACCGAAGAGGTGTGCGACGGCCGGGACAACGACTGCGACGGCGTGGTGGACAACGGCTTCAACCTCGCCGCCGACCCGGAAAACTGCGGCGGCTGCGGCATCGTGTGCGACTTCGACCACGCCATCGGCGACTGCGAGGACCCCGACGACGACGGCCTGGGCACCTGCGTGATGACCTGCCTGCCCGGCCACGTGGATCTCAACAACGACGACAGCGACGGCTGCGAGTACGCCTGCCAGGAGACCGGGGGCGGCACCGAGATCTGCGACGGGCTGGACAACGACTGCAACGGCACCGTGGACGACGGCTTCGACCTGCAGAACGACCCCGAGAACTGCGGCGCCTGCGGCTTCGTCTGCGTCTTTTTCAACGGGCAGGGCGACTGCGTGAACGGGAGCTGCGAGCTGTCGGGCTGCGACGCCGGGTACGTGGACCAGGACCAGAACCCCAACAACGGCTGCGAGTGCATGATCACCGACCCCAACGACGTCTGCGACGGCGTCGACAGCGACTGCGACGGGCAGATCGACGAGGACGCGCCGGTGGGGGACGACTGCTACACCCACCCCACCGGCTGCACCGAGACCTCTCCCGGCTCGGGGGTCTGGACCTGCGAGGGCGAGTGCACCACGGGCAACATGGGCTGCGTGGGCGGGGTGACCCAGTGCACCAACCAGCAGGGCCCTGCCGGCGAGATCTGCAACGGGCTTGACGACGACTGCAACGGCACCGTAGACGACGGCTTCGACCTGCAGAACGACCTGGCCAACTGCGGCGCCTGCGGCAACTCCTGTTTCACCAGCGCACCGGCCGACAGCTACGCCACCGACTGCAGTGGCGGATCCTGTCAGTTCGCCTGCCTGCCGGGCTTTCATGACCTGGATGGGGACCTGCACAGCGCTGGCTCCAATGGCTGCGAGTACGCCTGCAGCCAGACCGCGCCCGCCGGGACGGAGTACTGCGACGGCGTGGACAACGACTGCGACGGCAACACCGACGAGGCCGGAGACCTGGTCTCCCCACCCGCGGGCCTGTGCAAGGAGCAGGCGGGGACCCTGTGCAGCGGCGTGAGCACCCAGTGCACCACCGGCGTGCTGGGCACCACCTGGTACTGCCAGTACCCCTCCGGGGTGGAAACGGACCCGGCCAACCCCAACCAGGTGCTGGCCAACGAGCTGATCTGCGACGGCGTGGACGGCAACTGCGACGGCAACACCGACGAGTCTTTTTCCCCGCTGCCCGGCACGGCCTGCGACGATGGCCTGCTGGGCGTCTGCCGGGGCACCGGCGCCTACCAGTGCAACGCGGCCGGGGACGACGTGGAGTGCGTGATCACCAACCCCGGGGCCTCACCCGGCCAGGAGGTGTGCGACGCCGTGGACAACGACTGCGACGGCCTGGTGGACGAGCCCCTCACCAACCCCGGCACCAACCCGTCCTACGTGCAGGACGACGTGGTGACCGTCACCGTGGGCGGAGAGACCGTGCGGGTGTTCCGCTACGAGGCCTCGCGCCCCGACGCCACCTCCGCCGACGAGGGCAGCGGCAGCGAGCGGCGGGCGTGCTCCCGTAGCGGCGTGCTCCCCTGGTCCCGGGTCACCTACGAGCAGGCGCGGCTGGCCTGCCAGCGCGCCGGCATGCAGCTCTGCGACGCCGCGGCCTGGTTCGAGGCGTGCGACGGCCAGAGCGGAACCTGGGCCTATCCCTATCACCCGAGCAACTACAACGCTAACGCCTGCAACGGCGCGGACGCCGGCGCCGGGTTCTCCGAGCCCACCGGCAGCCGCACGAGCTGCGACTCCGACGGCTACGGCATCTACGACCTGTCGGGCAACCTGCGGGAATGGACCTCCGCCGTGGTTGACTACACCGCCGGCGGCAAGGCCATCTACACCGTGCGGGGCGGCTCCTACACCGACCTGTCGGACGGCCTGCGCTGCGACTTCGAGTCCACCGCCCTGGTGGAGGACGCCTTCAGCGCCAACGTGGGCTTCCGCTGCTGCTCGCGCTGCGGCAACGGCGTGCTGGATCCCGGCGAGGGCTGCGACGACGGCAACCTCACCAACGGCGACGGCTGCTCGGCGGCCTGCGGCGCCGACACCTGCGGCGACGGCGTGGTGCAGGGCATCGAGGACTGCGACTGCGGTACCAACCCCTCGAGCCTGCCGGCGGGCTGCGTCGCGGTCAACGGCGCCTCCACCGCCAACTGCGCGGTGAACTGCACCCGCCCGGCGGAGCGCTGCAGCGCGCTGTACCCCGGGGATCAGGACGCCGGCGGCGAGGCCACCGACTGCGCCGACCCCGACTGCGCCGGCACCTGGTGCGGCGACGTCACCGACGACGACGGAGACGGCTTCGCAGAGGCCGACGGCGACTGCAACGACGCCGACCCCAACGTCCACCCGGCGGCCGACGAGCTGTGCGACAATGGCGTGGACGACAACTGCAACGGTTACGTGGACAACGCCGAGCCGGACAAGGACGGCGACGGCGAGCTGCGCTGCGTCTCCAACGCGGTGAACGACTGCGACGACTGGGATCCCGAGCGCAGCCCCGCCCACATCGAGATCTGCGGCGACGGCATCGACAACGACTGCGACGGCCAGGTGGACATCAACTGCGCCACCGAGTGCGAGATCGCCGCCTTCGAGCGGAGCTACATCGGCTGCGAGTACTGGCCAACCTCGACGGCTAACTCTCAGCTCGATGACGCCTTCGACAGCAACTTCGGCGTGGTGGTGTTCAATGACAACCAAAGCGCGGCCACGGTCCGAATCTACCGCGGAGGCACACAAGTCGCCTCACAGACTGTTAGCGCCAACGCGAGCCACACGTTCGAGTTGGCCTATGACAGCGACCTGAAGGGCACTTACTTCAGCGAGCAGACTGTACTGAAGGCCAACGGTGCCTACCGCTTGACGTCCACACTTCCCGTGACCGTGTACCAGTTCAATCCCCTGGACTACCAGATCAACCAACCTTGCGTAAGTGATCCCAGCGAGGATCCCTGCTTCTCTTACACCAACGACGCCGCGCTGCTGCTGCCCACCCACGTGCTGGACGACCACTACTACGTTACCGCTCGCGCTGGCTGGGGTTTGCGCCGACAGTGGAACGATCCTTTCTGTGGTAGCAGTTGGATGTATAACTACCCGGGATTCGACTGGGAGTATAGGGGAAAACACAGCATGCTCGCCATTGTGGGGACGCAGAACAATACCAGCGTGACGGTGACCTTCAGCGCAAACACCCACGGCGGAGATGAAGCGCAACGTAACGCGGGCGACACGCATACATACAGCGTAGACAGAGGCGAAGTACTCCAATTCGCGTCCCGGATGCTGACTTCTGGGACTGCTTGCCCCGGTTCTACGACGAGCTCCGTGGCCTTCGATGATGGATCGGGTTGCGTGCTCACCGATACGCTGTGTGACATGGGTGCGGCCTACGATTTCACTGGAACCGAGGTCTCCGCGAACGCTCCCTTAGCAATATACTCGGGACACAACTGCGCCTTCGTCCCCTATGATACTTGGGCGTGCGATCATCTCGAGGAGCAGATGTTCCCCACCACGACCTGGGGCCAGAGCTTCGTGATCAGCCGCACTGAGCCCCAGAACATGTCGAGCTTCCCCGAGGAGCCCAATGTTGTCCGCGTGTTGTCCGGCAAGGACAACAACGTCATCGAGTTCTCGCCGTCCCAGCCCACCGTGGGTAGCAGCGTGACCTTGGACAGCGGTCAGTGGGTGGAGTTTCTCACTACCGACAACTTCTCGATCAATGGCACGGAGGCGCTGCAGGTCACCCAGTTCCTGGTAGGACAGGACTACTACTCGGACGATCCGGACACCTGGCACGGTGATCCGGGATACGCGCTCCAGGTGCCAGTGGAGCAGTTCCGCACCTCCTACAGCTTCCTGGTCCCGAGCACCATGACCTATCACTGGCTCAATATCGTAAAACCCGTGGCCCAGCCCGGCCTAAATGCCCCTACGGTGTATCTCGATGGCGTCGCCATCCCCGAGACCAACTTCAGCCCTGCCATCGGCGACAGCTACTATGGCGTCGCCCGACTCGACATCTCCAGCGCCCCCTACGCCCACGTCATCGAGTCGAATCAACCCTTCGGCATCATGGTCTACGGCTTTGCACGCTACACCTCCTACTTCTACCCCGGCGGCCTCGACCTCAACCTGATCAACTCCGTGAACTAGGCCGACGTCCCGTAAAGGGCTCGCGCAAGAATAAGCTCGACGCACCGAGGGCGCCGAGGTGCCCGCATGGAGCAGGTCCGGCTCGATTCCAGGACTATAGTGGTCTTGCGGATCTCTAGAGGTTCAATTCGCGCCCCGGCCATGACCATTCCATGACATGGAGGCGGTAGGCTTTCTCCCCTCATCAGGAGAGCACATGCGGAAATCAAGTCAGCGGAAGGTCCTTCTCAGCAGTGTCATTCAACCCTTCGGAACCGAGCACGGGGATGGTTTCGGCACCTCCTACGAGGGGAGCCACCAGCTCATGTGGGCCCAGGGAATCTTTCGGACCCGGGGAACCACCACCCAGTGGGGCATCGACTTCATCGCCACCAACCTGAAGACCCCGACCACGGTGCTTCACTATCCGACGATGCGTCAGTTCATCGCCGAGATCGAAAAGGGGTACGACTACGTCGGCATCGCCTTCGTCTCCTCGACCCTACACAAGATGCTGCCCATGGTGCAGGCCATCCGCGAGCACGCCCCGGCCTCCCAGATCGTGCTCGGTGGCTACGGCACGGCGCTGGGGGACCAGCTCGAGCCCTACGCGGATCACATCTGCCAGGGCGAAGGTGTCGCCTTCATGCGGGAGCTGCTGGGGGAGCCTCTGGACGCGCCCATCGTCCAGCCCGACATCACCCAGGTGCAGAAGCTGCTGTCCGTGCCCCTGCTCAACGAGACGGGCTATGTCTTCGCGGGGCTAGGCTGCCCCAACGGCTGCGACTTCTGCGCGACCTCTCACTACTTCAAGCGCAAGCACATCCGGCTGCTGCCCGATGGACCGTCCATCCTGCGCGCCATCGAGGACCTGCGCGCTAAGCACCCGGGCATGGACACCTTCTGGATCAACGACGAAGACTTCCTGCTCAACGAGGAGCGGGGCCGCGGTTTCCTGGAGGCGATTCGCGCCACCGAGCTGCCACCCCTGGCGATCAGCGTCTTCAGCAGCGTCAAGGCGCTGTCGCAGTTCAAGGTCAGCGAGCTCGTGGAGATGGGCATCGACTGGATCTGGGTGGGCTTCGAAGGCAGGCGGGCCGGCTACTCGAAGATGGAGGGGCGATCCTACCAGGAGCTGTTTTCCGACCTGCACGCCAACGGCATCAGCGTGCTGGCCTCCATGATCGTCGGGTTCGACTACCACACCCCGGAAATCATCGCCGAGGAGTTCGAGGAGCTCATCGCCCTGCGGCCCTCCATGAGCCAGTTCCTGATCTACGGGCCGGCCCACGGCACACCGCTGTACGAGCGCATGAAGCGGGAGGGGCGCCTGCACGACGACATGGAGACGGACAACTCCCTCCACGACGGTTTCAGCCTCGTGTTCGACCACCCGCACATCGGCCGGGACGAGATGTCGCGCATCCAACGCCGGCTCTACCGGGAGGAGTTCCGTCGGCTGGGGCCCACCCCCTTCCGGGTGGCCGAGGACTTCCTCGAGGGTCACGTGAATCTGCGCGGCCACGCCAACCCACGCATCTCCGCCAAGGCCGCCCGCTACGGCCGGGACGCACGCGCGTGTCTGCGGATCATCCAGGCGAGCAAGCGCTACGTCAGCGCCGAGCGCGGGCGCTGGCTCCAACGGTTACAGGACCGCCTGATTCAGGAGACGGGCCCGATGACCATCGGGGAGCGCATCCAGCGCCGACTTGCCCCGGCCCTGCTGCTGCGCGAGCGACTCAAGCTGCGCCTCGGCGTCGACCAGCAGCCCGAGTTCAGCCGCAAGACGTACCGGATGCCCACGGCGGACTCGCTGCCCCACGCGGCGCGCCTGGCCGTCGACAAGGCCTGACCCCCGGCTTGCCCGATACTCCCTCCTGCCCACCCCCCCGCTCCGGATCGTGAACGACAGCCGGGGGGCGGCGCTCGAATCGGGCCTGGACAACTCACCGATG